>NZ_QAIL01000049.1 GCF_003061025.1 Pedobacter sp. HMWF019
ACTATGTTCATGAGAACTACAGTGTAAACCCTATCCCTCCACGTCAGTTCATCACAACTTTAGCCTATAAGTTCTAAGAAATTATCAGGCAAAATAGATTTAAATAAGAAGGCCCTGCAAAATTTGCAGGGCCTTCTTATTATATTAAAAGTAATACTAAACCGTTTTCACATCTCCCTCACTGTAATCTCTGATATCAGTAATGTATCCATTAATGATCAAGAAATCGAACAAAGGTTTTGCATCTGGTGTAACCGGCATGTTTGCACTGGTAATCACCTCACTGGTCTTCTTGTCCAGAAAAGGATAAGCAAAAAGCTTAACATTTTTACTGAACATATCACTTACATAACTCAACAACATGCTGGAATAATTATCTCCAAAATTGCTCGAGTTGAATACAAATTTCAAGTTATTGATATTGGTCGAAATCCCCACACTTTTAGGTTTGCACCTGTCCAGGTATTTAGCCAGCTTATTATGTCTTGCAAAGTTCGATACGATCACCAGGTTACCGGTATTACACATCTCCTCTGCCCTTTTAGCTACCGCACGCAGATCAAGGTTATCCGTCCAGTTTTCATCTTCAGACAAAACATTGGAAAGCAATACTTCAATCAGTACACTCAAATTATCCTTCTTCACATTCTCTGTACGTACAAACTGATCAACAGCCTTATTCAACATACTAAAGTTCGGATTTGATTTCTGTGCATATTTCGTCCGCAGAATCATAATATCCTTTTTATACAGAAGATCCTTTGGCAAGCAAGGCCTTCCAAGGGAATCAAAGATAGCCGCACTGGAAAAGTCTTTAACAATCAGATATAAGTTCAGCAGAATATTGTTCACCTCTTGAAATGCAGGGCCGTTCACCGAAATCAGGTCGATTTCTACAGAACCAACAGTCAGGTTATCTGCCAGCGACTCAATCATCGTTTTAGGATCGTGATGGAAATAAAACGCAGCATACACCAAATTCACACCAATAATTCCCAGAACGTTTTGCTGCAAAGCAGAATCCGTATCCAGCAACCTCACATGGAATACAATTTCATTGGATTCACCACCAGGCTCGGCTTGAAATTTAATTCCAATCCAGCCATGCGGATCATTAGACTTATTGTAATTTAAGGTGGTAACTGTATCTGCAAAAGCAAAAAAGGTTCTGTCGTCGTATTTTTCACCACTTAACCTCTCATTCAACAAACCATATTCATGATTTAACATTTTACTTAAGCGGGACTGGCTCACATACCTGCCCGACTCTTCAGCTCCATAAATCGCGTCACTAAATGTCATATCATAGGCCGACATGGTTTTAGCAACCGTACCTGAAGCCGCTCCAGCGGTAAAAAAATTACGTGCCACTTCCTGGCCTGCTCCAATTTCTGCAAAAGTTCCGTAAATTTTAGGATCTAAATTGATCTTTAAGGCTTTACGCTTAGTATCCAGAATTTCTCTTTCCATGGCACAAAAATAGAAGAAACTGACGGAATTTGAGGCATAAATTTCCTTATCTTGGTAATCTGATGTTAAACGTAAAAAATCTCGCCGTCCAGTTCCTGAATGAAGAGGACAAATCCTGGACTCCGGCTGTAAACCAGATTAATTTTACCCTTGAAAAAGGAAGGGTTCTTGGAATTGTAGGTGAATCTGGTTCAGGAAAATCGGTAACCTCATTCTCCATCATGCGGCTTCACAATCCCCGGAGCACCAGAGTTGAAGGAGACATTGAGTTTGAGACCATCAATTTGCTTAATCTTTCGGAAGAAGAGATCGGAAAATACCGTGGCAATAAGATATCTATGATCTTTCAGGAACCCATGACCTCACTCAATCCCGTTTTTACTTGTGGAGATCAGGTCATCGAGGCCGTTATCCTACATCAGAAATTAAGTAAAGAAGTAGCTAAGCAGCATACTCTTCAGTTGTTTGAAGAAGTACAGCTGCCCCAGCCCGAACGCATTTTTAACAGTTACCCACATCAGTTATCGGGTGGACAAAAACAAAGGGTGATGATCGCCATGGCGCTGAGCTGCAATCCAGACCTTCTTATTGCGGATGAACCGACCACAGCTTTAGATGTTACGGTACAGAAAACTATATTGCAATTGCTGGCCAAGCTTAAAGAAGAAAGAGATATGGCCATGATCTTCATCTCTCATGATCTCGGTGTAGTAAGTGAGATTGCAGATGAAGTTGCAGTGATGTACAAAGGAAAAATAGTGGAACAAGGAACAGTAGAACAAATTTTCAAAAGTCCGAAACACCCTTATACCAAAGGACTGCTGGCTTGCAGGCCAAGCCCATGCAGGGTACTTAAAGTTTTACCTACCATATCTGATTTTCTAGAGGCCAAACAAGACCAGCCTATCCAGCATCTGCTGGAAGCCAATAGCTATACCACAGAAGAGATAGCAGCACGAAGAGCGGAACTCTATGCCCAGCCCCCACTCCTCCAGGTTCGGAACCTCTGCACCTGGTACCCGGTTAACCCGGGATGGTTTGGTAAGGTCAGCAATTATGTGAAAGCTGTGGATGACATCACCTTCAATGTATATCCAGGTGAAACCCTGGGTCTGGTAGGTGAATCCGGTTGTGGAAAAACCACCCTCGGAAGAAGTATTTTAAGACTAACCGACCCCACATCGGGTACAGTGATCTTTAATGAAACAGATCTTTGCAGCCTGCGCAGGAACGACTTAAAAAGAATAAGGAAAGACATTCAGATTATCTTTCAAGACCCCTATTCTTCTTTAAATCCCAGGATGACGGCCGGCAATGCAATTATGGAACCCCTCCAAGTTCACCATTTACACCACAATGATCAGCAACGCAAAGCGCATGTGATCAGCTTACTGGAGAAAGTGGGTTTGAATGCAATGCATTTTGACAGATATCCGCACGAGTTTTCAGGCGGGCAACGTCAACGCATTGTGATTGCCAGGGCCCTGGCTCTTGAACCTAAGTTCATCATATGTGACGAATCTGTTTCCGCGCTCGATGTTTCCGTTCAGGCCCAGGTACTAAACCTGTTAAGACAATTGCAGCAGGAATTAGGTTTAACCTATATCTTTATCTCCCACGACCTCGCCGTTGTTAAACATATCTCCGACCGGATGATTGTGATGAACAAAGGTAAAATTGAAGAACAAGGTTTTCCGGAAGATATCTATAGCCATCCCAGGGCAGACTATACCAAAAAACTGATTGCTGCTATCCCGGGTACAAATACACTGTATTTATAATTTCTGGTCCTGAACAGCCAGCTTCATAACTGCGGTATTTAATGCACGTCTGATCTCTCTTTCTTTGACTTTATCATATTGATTCAGTAGAACCTGGACTTTAAACCTGGCTTCATCTTTACTGATGGCCATTGTTTTCACAGTCAGTCCATCTAACATAATAAAGCCAGAATATGGCATAACTACCTGTCTTAAATGATTTTCCAAATACTCGGGCGTATAACCAAAATGAAGTAACATTTGAAACTCCACACTAAGCTTTTTGATGTTCTGTTTAGATTGATTTACAATTACGGAGCTAAAAACCACGGAGTTGGGAATGATCACCATATCATTATCTTCATTTTGCAGGATCATATTGATCAAGGTAATATCTATGATCTTACCTTCAATGTCATGTACCCGGATATGATCTCCAAGAGAAAGCCGGTCGGAGAACATAATGATTAGCCCATTGATCATATTGGTAATATAATCTTTAAAAGTCAGCGCAATGGCTGCCGCTACTATGGTGATACTCGTCAGAAATTTAATTGGGTCAACCCCCAGGAAAACCATAAAGGCCAGGGCAAAAAAGACTGTATTTAGAATGGATACGATCCGGTTAATACCCAGGATAAAATTGTCTTTTATATTGCTCTTGAACTTATGTTTTTTGATGTACCAGAAAATGATCACCAGCCGGATTGCGGAAACGGTCAAACTAGGACCCAGGAACACAAAAAGGGCCTCCGCGGCCTGTGCAATCACAGGATAATGTTTATATACCGGGGGAACATTGATCTTGAAATAGACCAGCACGATATATACAACCGCCTTAATCACGATCATAACAATTTCATTCCTGGTCTTTCTTTCTTGTTCTTCCATCATCTGTACGGGCAATTGCTTTGGAAGCTAAAATACAATTTATTCTTTTGACCGTAGTGGTAAAATGGGGATTGGTTGTCACACCTTAAAAAAAACATGAAAATCACTCAGCAACACCTCCTTATAACCACGTTGTCGTTTCTGGTTATATTTCTAATGGGAAAGCCAGCACAGGTATTTGCCCAGATCAAACTCACAGACATCCGGGCAAGCGGCACCTATTTTCCAGAATCCAGATTCATCAGGCCCAATGAGACCACCAAATCTACAGCCAAAACCAGTATGAGCCGGGCTGAATTAGGACTTGGTTTCGATCTTTCCAATAAAATCGACACGCTTAAAGGTACCTATAGCAAATGGACAGCTACACTGAGCGGCTCGTATACAGATCTGCAAAATAAAAATTACGAACAGCAGGTTTTCCCTTCCAGACTGGTCAGCGCAGACTTAGGCATCCAGCACCTGCACAGTTTAAATAAAAGCTGGAGTATATTATATGCCCTTTCTGCAGGTGTCTATTCTGATATGGAAAAGGTGAACGAAAAAGATCTGTTTCTGAACGGAGGTGTGGCCTTTATAAAAAGATACAGTCCCAACTTTACCTTTGGTTTTGGAGCCTTTTTGAACAATGCTTACGGCACACCAATGGTATGGCCCGCACTTATTGTTCAATGGAAAACCGGAGATAAATTTAAACTGGACGTTAGCCTGCCCGATGGAGACGCAGGTTCCGGCTTTGTCAATACAATCAGTTACGCCTATCAGATCAATAAAAGGACAGACCTGGCCTTGGTTTTCAAACCTCGTTTAATGTCATACGATACAGAAACCCTTGGAGACAAGAGAAGGATGTTAAGCTCATGGGAATTACCCGCCGGATTGGAAAACAAATGGCATTTTAAACGCCTTGATTTTGTAATTGGCGGTGGTATGGTCTTTTTACGGACCTATCAGTTTGGAGAAAAGAAACTCTCTAAAATGTTTGACCAGGGTCCAACCTCAAAACTGGCTTCCAATTATTACCTAAATATGGGAATGCACTGGCACTTTTAAGGGCTTTATACCCCTTTTAACCAGATTCAGGTTTATTTTTCGCTTCAAATTGCTACCTTCGGGGTGATTCATAAATTAATTATGGCAAAGAATAAATCATCTCACCTAACAAAAGTGCTCACACAGCTGATCAGCGATGTGCTCACCAAGAGCAAAGAAGCTCTGAATTACAAACAAGTATCTGCAAAACTCAACATAACTGATGCGGCTTCCAGGGAAACCATCCTGGAAGTGCTCAAAGATCAAGCGCACAAAGGCACCTTCATTGAAGCTGAAAAAGGCAAGTTTCGTTTAAAGGATCTAAAAACCTTTATCATTGGAAAAGTAGACATTACAACCGACGGTTCTGGCTATGTTGTTCCCGACGACGAATTTGAAAAAGACATTTATATATCTGCCCGCAAGCTGCACAATGCGCTGCATGGCGATAAGGTAAAAGTTTACATCTATGCAAAGAAAAGCGGCCGTAAAAACGAAGGCGAAGTTGTAGAGATCCTGGAACGGGCAAAAACAGATTTTATCGGTGTAATCAAAATTTCCGAACGCTTCGCTTTTGTAGCGATAGACGACCGGAAAATGCTCCATGACATTTTTGTGCCTTTAAGCGATTTAAACGGTGCAAAAAACGGTCAGAAGGTACAGGTCACCATTACAGACTGGCCGGAGGAAGCCAAAAATCCTATTGGAAAGATTACACATATATTGGGAGAGCAAGGCGAGAATGATACAGAAATGAACGCCATTCTTGCACAATATGGTTTCCCGCTCACCTTCCCTCCCGAAGTTGAAAAAGAAGCCAATGCCATTCCTGAACAGGTTACAAAAGCAGAACTCAAAGGCCGGAAAGATTTCCGGGCGACCACCACTTTTACCATAGATCCGGCAGATGCCAAGGATTTTGATGATGCCATCTCTTTCAAAAAACTAGAGAACGGACATTATGAAGTTGGTGTACACATTGCAGACGTTTCTCATTATGTGATTCCTAACAGCGCTTTAGATAAAGAAGCCTATGCCAGAGCAACCTCCGTATACCTGGTAGACCGGGTAATCCCGATGCTGCCTGAACGCTTAAGCAATGGGGTATGTTCTTTACGCCCGCATGAAGACAAGCTTTGCTTTGCCGCTGTATTTGAACTCGATGACAAAGCCAATATCCACAACGAATGGTTTGGCAGAACGGTAATCCATTCCGACAGAAGATTCAGTTATGAAGAAGCACAGGAAGTCATTGAATCAAAAGCAGGCGATTTTGCTGAAGAAATTCTCAAACTGAACGAACTCGCTTACATCCTTCGGGATAAAAAATTTAAAGCCGGTGCCATTAGTTTTGAAAGCACTGAAGTTAAATTTAAACTGGATGAAACCGGCAAACCGATCGGTGTTTATGTAAAAGAACGTAAAGATGCTCATAAACTCATTGAAGATTTTATGTTGCTGGCCAACAAAAAAGTAGCAGAATTCGTTGCCAAAAAAGGAAAAGGAAAGCAAAAGTACACTTTCGTATACCGCTCCCACGACTCCCCAAACCTGGAGACACTAAATAACTTCGCACTCTTCGCCTCGCGTTTTGGCTATAAGATCAATATGAAATCCGATAAGGAAATCGCCAAATCACTGAACTTCCTGATGGAAGACGTAGAAGGTAAAAAAGAACAGAATGTACTTACCCAACTGGCCATCCGCTCTATGGCCAAGGCAGTGTATACCACTAAAAAAACCAGTCATTACGGCCTGGCCTTTGACCATTACACACATTTCACCTCTCCGATCAGAAGATATCCCGATGTAATGGTTCACCGCTTACTTGCCTCTTATCTTAACGGAGAAAAATCAGCGAACGAAGAACAGTATGAAATTGCATCCTCGCATTCTTCGGCCATGGAAAAACGTGCCGCAGATGCAGAGCGTGCGTCCATCAAATACAAACAAGTAGAATATCTGGAAGAGAATATTGGAAATATCTTCACCGGCATTATATCCGGGGTTACCGAATGGGGTATGTATGTCGAACTGATCGACAACAAATGTGAAGGAATGATCAGGCTCAGAGACATTGCAGATGATTTTTACGTACTTGATGAAAAGAACTATTGCATCATCGGTCAGCGTAAAAAGAAAAAATACCAATTGGGCGATGAAGTGCAGGTTAAAGTAAAAAAAGTAGACCTTTCGAAACGTCAAATTGATTTTACACTCCTTCAAAATCCTTAATTAACACATAACAAAACACATACGGCAATAAAGACGAATGCACACGACTTCTGAATTACAGGAAATTATAGAAAAAGCAATTAAAGGGCTCAGCTATTCAAATCACCCCAAAAACCTTTACGATCCAATCTCCTATATTATGAACCTGGGCGGCAAAAGATTACGCCCGGCACTGGTCCTGCTCGCTGCAGATCTGTTTAATGGCTCTTTAGACGAAGCACTTCCTGCGGCTCTTGCTATTGAAACCTTCCATAATTTCACCCTCATCCACGACGACATTATGGATAACGCCCCCCTGCGCCGTGGCCAGCAGACTGTTCATGAAAAATGGGGCACCAACAATGCTATCCTTAGCGGAGACGTGATGATGGTGGAATCAAACAAACTACTCACCAAAGTAAAAGTTAGTGTCTTAAAAGAAGTCCTGGACACCTTTAATGCAACAGCCCAGGGCGTATGCGAAGGACAGCAGCTTGATATGGAATTCGAAAGCCGTGAAGATGTCAGCATCGAGGAATACATTGATATGATCAGGCTAAAGACTGCTGTATTAGTTGGGGGTGCCATGAAAATTGGTGCCATTGTAGGCGGCGCAACTGAAGCAGATGCAAACCTGATCTATGACTTTGGTGAAAATCTTGGAATTGCCTTCCAGCTTCAGGATGATATTCTGGATGTTTACGGTGATCCGGAGAAATTTGGCAAACAAGTAGGCGGTGATATCATTGCGAACAAAAAGACTTATCTGCTGCTAAAACTTCAGGAAATGGTAAACCACGAAGACAACTTGCTTCTGAATCAGCAGGCGGGCAATAAAGACACCTTACTTAAAATTGAACGCGTTACAACACTATACAACCAATATGATGTAAAGGGGCTTGCCACAGAACAAATGAGGTATTATCTTGATAAAGCCTTTGCTGCTTTATCGGCAATCAATGTACCAAAACAGCAAAAAGAGGAAATCAGCGGCCTGGCCAATGAGCTGATGAACAGAGAAAGCTAATTATCAAAAATCAGTTTTACTTTATCATAGGTTAAGGGCTTGGTCAAAAAGTCCTTAACACAGATAAATTGCTGTGCACGTGTGCGTTCTACAGGATCAATAGAAGACGAAACAATAATCACATCCGTTTCAATATGGTGTTCTTCCAGCAACTGTAAAAATTTCCAGCCATCTATCTCCGGCATATGCAAATCCAGCAAGATTAAGTCTGGCGTATTTTCCAATACATATTGAAGTGCCTGTTCGGGTTTATCAAACAAAACAACCCGCTTATCCATCTGTAATTTACTGATCAGCATTTGATGGATCTTATTGGTAATCACATCATCATCTACCAAAACGATATGTTTACTTTTCATCCCTTCTATTCCAGGTCCATAATCCTCCTGTCCCCCTTCATGAAGCAGAGAATTCAGCATACGGATGATGTTATCTAATTTCCCTGCCTGTGTATTGATATCGCTCAGCAGCTGGTTGATCTTTACCGTATCATAAGATTCCAAAGAAACATGATTAGTTGCATTAGACAGGCTTAGAATATTTGTGATGGGCGCACGCAATTGATGCGAAGTTAAATGAGAATATTCATTGATCAGTTTCAATTGTCTTGCATTGACGCTGTCACTAAATATCGTACAGGCCACATGCTCAATTCTTCCGTCCTTTTCTATAGGGGTAAAGGTAATAAGCAAAATATGATCATTTGCATTGGCAACCGGTAATCTCTTTTCTATACTAAAACATCTGCCTTCAAAACATTTAGAAAGCAATCTCATTAAGGTCCTTTTATACCTGTGGGCAATCAATTCTACAATTTGCTCCCCACTTATGGGATTTTTTTCCAAAAAACTTCCCACGAAATGTAATGACTCTATTTTATAGTAGGCCAACTGATATTTTCTGTCAATTAAAAAAAATGAGTTATCAATCAGCTCACAAACACTATCGTTTGACATAATACCCTTTATTTACAACTGTAGACCACATGACGCTCATTCTTGCATATTTTATTTCTACCGAAGAT
>NZ_QAIL01000004.1 GCF_003061025.1 Pedobacter sp. HMWF019
CTAGCCGATGAAGAACGATACAGCAAGGGCAATTCCACATTATCCAGCACCTGCAGATCATTGATCAAATGATAACTTTGAAATATAAAACCCAGCTGTTCATTCCTAAACTTTGCCAGGCGCTGATCGGAAAAACTAGAAACATCCTGCCCGGCAATCCTGATACTTCCTTTGGATGGTTCATCAAGCAATCCCATGATGTTCAACAAGGTACTCTTCCCACAACCTGAAGGCCCCATAATGGAGAGGAATTCGCCTTTTGCAATATCCAGGCTTATTCCATTTACGGCAAGAGTTTCAACCGTATCGGTACGGTACACTTTTTCAATGTTTTGTAAACGTATCATATCGTATAGTTACAGATTAAGATTTATTTATAAGTAATTTTTTCATTTTTTTCAAAATCATACAAAGACAGATATCTCAGCTGATAATAAGCACTCCAGAAATCTCTAAGTGAGGCAATATAATCTCTCTTTGCTCTGTCGTTTTCCTGGAAAGCAATACTCAGATCCGTAATACTCAAATCACCCAGCACATATCTTTCCCGGGCAATCTGATACTTTTCAGAAGCAATATGATCTGCTTTGCCCGTAAGCTCCACTTGTTCCTTCATCATATTAAATAAGGTTACCTGAGTAACAATCTGTTGCTTAAATGTCTGCTTATCCTGTTCTACAGCATAAGCAACAAACTGCTCATTGGCCTCAGCTGTTTTGGTTCTCGATTTCGAACGTCCCCAATCCAGTACTGGAATACTTAACTGCAGTTGTATAGACTGCTGGCTCTTAGGAGAACGGTACACATCAGCAATATTGCTTGCTGCATTAGAAAATCCAAGGTTAGCATTCAGTGTTGCTGTTAATCCATTTTGGCCTTTTGCCTTTGCTACATCCCTTTTCGCTTCAGCCAGTTTACGCACAAAAGCAATGGCATCTGAACGGTTCTCAAAAGCTTCCTTCAATACCCTATCTGCCGAAATATTCATTTGGTTTACCTGTGCAGGCATATCCAATACAATCTTATCATCACCTTCCATCCCGGCATAACTCCGAAGGTTCAAAGTCGCTATTTCCATATCCCGTTTTGCTGTCCCAACGGCCTTTTGTGCATTGAGCTCTTCCAGTTGCAACTGCAGAATTTCATTCTTGGAAATTTTCCCCAAATCAAATTTAGTATTGGCTATGTCCAGAATTTTCAGAGTATTGGTCAAATTGGTAGCTGCAATATTTAAGTTGACCTGGGCAAGTAACAGATCGAAGAAATAGCCCGTTACCGTTACTGCAATTTGTTCTTGCGATTCGATATAGGCCTGTTTACTTTCATTGTACTTTAAAGGTTCAATCTTCTTGTCCCATTTTAAACTATTGAATTGCAACAGGGGCTGGGTATAGCCAATTCCATAAGGAATCGCATTATAAAGAACATTTTTACGATCAAAATCATCAAAGCGCTGCAACTGCGTAGTCCCATAAATAGTTCCCCCGGTAGCTGCAATACTCTGACTAAAATTCATGGTCAATGAAGAATTATCATTGTGCACAGGCTGGAAAAGAATAGCCCCATTAGGCTGCAACACCTGAGAATATGTTTTATTATAACCTGGCAGTATCCCAGATAACTCCAACTGAGGCTGATAGTTCGATCTATACGTTCTCCATTCCCAATATTTGGTTTCTCTGACGGTAATGGCTTGTTTAGCCGCAATTGAGTTAGACTTGGCCATTTCAACCAGTGCCGGTAAACCCAACTTAAGAGTATCGTTAACCGGAGCCGCTACGACATGCACACCAGAGAGCAAAAAAAAGAAAGACAATATCGTTTTCATCTTGTTGATTGAAAATTCAAAACAAATCAATTGTTTACAGCCACCTCAGTTGTATTCTCATAGGCCTTCATATCAGATGTAATGACCACTTCTCCAGGCTTGATACCTGTCAGAATCTCTACATAGTCGAAATTGCTCAGCCCGGTTTTCACAGTCCGTCTTTCCGCTTTCCCTTTATTCAGCACAAAAATCTCCTGGAGGTTCGAACCCTTAAACGCTGGCCCATTGGCTACCCTCACCGCACCGTTACGGGTAGCCGTGACCAGGAAAATGTCCACTTTCATATTGGGTCGCAATAATTTATTATTCCGCTCCTCCAATTGTGCATCAAAGGAAACAATACCATTATTTACTGCCGGAGAAATATTCACGATATGTGCTCTTAACTGTATATCATTTATCCGGACAATAACCGGCATATTATTATGCAGCTGATCCAGCTGATTATCAGAAACACTACCGGCAATTTTAAAACTGCTCAGATCCGCAATCCTGGCCAGCGATTCGCCCTCCTTTATACTCGCTCCGATGTTCTTATTTACCCAGGTAATCACTCCGTCTCTCGTGGCCACGACATTAGCCAGATCAAGTTTACGCTTCAACGCATTCTGATCATTACGCTGTATCGCCAAGGCGATCTCTGCTTCTCTGATCTCTATTTTCATGGTCTGCTGTTTACTCCGGATTTCATTTTCAAGCTGCTGCTTCTCCAGCTCAGCTACTTTCAGGTTCAGTTCAGCCTGCTCAATCCCTTCCTTTGTTCCCCCACCCGCCTTGTATAATCTTTTGGCACTGGATACCGCATCTACCAGATTTCCAATCCGCAATTGTTTTATACTGTTGTTCGATTTGATATCATAAAAACTCTTCTCAAGATCCAACTTTAGCTTTCGGATCTCATTTTCTTTAGATTCTATCTGAAATTTAAGTTTATCATATTCTGACTGTGCAGCAGATTTATCCAGGATGAGAATAGATTCTCCAGCTTTAACTTTGTTTCCGGCATCCAGCAATACTTTCCTGATCGAAGCGCTGATTGGACTGGTCAAACTTTCCTCAAATTCAGGCAGTACCTCTCCCGTAGCATTGATCGTGTTCTCAATATTTCCTATCGCAGCAACAGAAGTTGTTATATCAGAAGCCGATAACGCCGGTTTAAAGTAAAAACGAAGCAAGCAGACACACAATACAAAAACAGCAACAGCAAAAAAAATGATTAAAATCGTCTTTCTCTTCTTTTGTCCGGAAACCTCAATTGCAATGCTCTTGTCCATTGTATTTGTTTTTGCACAAGGCATTGCAAGGCAAATGCCATAGCTAAAAACCTAAAAAACAATAGATTACAATTTAACGTTATACAAAAAATGCCCGATATCGAACAAAATGTTAAATATCGGGCATTTCTTGTATGTTTTGATCTTAGGACTTTTTAACCACAGGGGGCGGAACAACTCTCTTTCTTGCTTTAACAAGTGCGTCACGCTCCAGAAGCGTATAAGTTTTGCCATCAAAAGTCATTTTTGCCTTCGCTGCTGGTTCAGCAGCCATCGGTGCTGTTCCTTTTCTTAGCCATAAGCCGGTCATGTGCAAAATAACCACATGAGGAGGATGTTTGGCGTACGCATTTTTATCCATAGGACTGGCGACCAGGTTATCGTTCTTTGCACGGGTAACTCCTTCCTCCACGACCATCAATGAACTGAGATAATCATCTACATCAATAAAAAACTCGTTATAATTGCTTTCATCAGAGATTTTAAAGCCATAAACCAGATGATCAAATACCGAATAATCTACCTTTAAACTGTCTCCCGCCTTAAAATTTATTCGATAACCTCCACTTTCTTCCAGCTGCCCATCTGTTACCGGTATAAGCTGTTTCTTGCCAGGGCCAGAACCAACACCCACAGAAACGGGCTCCAGAACATCTTTACCCTTTTTACTGGCAATCAACAGACTTACCGAATCTTTGCTCAGCGACTTATTATACCTTCCGTATACCTTCACTGCATCATATTCAGAAGCAGTTGTCAGCAATGCCTTATTGTTCTTCACTTTAAAACTTCCGGAGGCAAAAAATAATTTTTCTTTATCCTTTGATTCTACGTAGGTAGAGAAATAACCCGATAGCTTATCGAAGAATACCGTAGTGGTGGTTCCCTCTTCATCTTTTCCGGAAAAGCAGCCGTCATAAACACTCTGCGCTTTTACCAATGGCCCCAGGCAAATCATACCCAGCAATAATAATATTTTTTCTTTCATAGCACAGAATGCATTCCTTTTTTCAAAAATAAGATACGCTATTTAAAATCATCTCAATAATCCTGCTTTTATTTCGTCATAAATCCTGTTTGTTTCCACAACGGGGATATCAAACCAATTTCCATAACTTATAATTGCACCCGCAAATAACTCCAGCTCAGTATGTGCTTTTCCAGATTGCACATCCAGCTGGAGCGAGGTTGGAGTAGTGTAAGGAAAAGTTGCAGCTTTTTTAAAAGTGATTTCTATAATATCCGGAGAAACAGCTACCCCTTTCTTATCAGCAATTAATTTTAGCTCTTCCATAATTCCGTTTGCCCTGGAATGCAGTTCAGGATCTTCGTTAACTACACCGATCGGTTTATTATATCTTGCCGAAACAAGTCCAAAGCTCGCAATAAAGAAAAATTTTGTCCAAATATCAACCATGGCGTCTTCTTTGTATATAATATCTATTCCAGCCTGTTTCAACAAACTTACAAGTACAGAAGGATCATATTGCAAATGTTCAGGATCCTTACCAAGGATAATTCTTCCTGCCACACCTTTATGTTCAATAATTCCTTTTTCTTTAATATGCGAAGCAACATAAACACAAGCAGGCAATACTACGCCCTCAGGAATCAACTTTCTAATTCTTTCGTAGATATCCACCCCGTTCATCAACGGTAAAATGACAGTACCAGGCTTTATTTTATCCCTTAATTGCAAGCAAATGTTCTCCAGATCATATTCCTTGACACAAACCAACCATAGATCAGCCACAGCTGCTTCAGCAATTTTCTGAAACAGACCTTCCGGATAAGTCACAGGATGTAGATGTTCCGGAGAAATCAAGGTCAGCCCATGCGCCTTCACGATACTATAAGTCGTTTCCCTTGCTATAAAATCAACCTGAACATCAATCGATTTCTTAAAAGCATCGGCCAGCTTAAATCCAAAATATCCGCCTACACCTCCTAATCCAATTATAGCTATTTTCATTAGAATATATTTGTTTTTTATGGTTATGAAGCTATCATAAGCATATTTTTCACTAGCATTTATTTGATTTTTGTGTTCAAGAGCTCGCTAAAGCTCGGTAAATTGCTGTTTTTAAGCGGTATGCTTATGACGGTTTCATCAGTATATATTTTTTTAAAGGCTATGAAAGCATCATAGACCCGCTATTTCACTGAAGGAATTTCTTTAAGAACCGCCAAAAGATAAGACCAGAATTTTTGAACAGAAGAAATTTGTACCCTTTCATCAGGAGAATGTGCTCCCCTAATAGTTGGACCAAAAGAAATCATATCCATACCAGGGAAGTGTGCACCTAAAATACCGCATTCTAAACCCGCATGACAAGCTTCTACCTTAGGCTCCTTATTAAAGGATTCCTGATATAACCTGACCATCAATCTTAAAATATCAGAATCCGGATTAGGTTTCCAGCCCGGATAATCACCGCTCTGGCTAACCGAACATCCCATTCCTTCCAGACTTGCCCGAACTGCATTAGCCACATCATCTTTGGTGCTTTCCACACTGCTCCGCTGCAAAGACTGTGTAATAAATTTTCCGTCTTTTACAATTACACGGGCCAGGTTGGTAGAAGCTTCCACCAGGTCCTCTATATCCGGGCTCATTCTAAATACACCATTAGGCATAGCGTATAATGAATTTACTATTTTTACAAAATCAACCTGTCCCATCACTTCCTCAGGCAGGGCAGTTTCCTCAGCCACAACAACCAAAGAAGGTTCAATGCTATGGTACTCTTCTTTCAAGACAGCGGCAAACTTTTCAAGGAAGGCCAGAAAAGCAGCTTTCTCTTCATTAGAAACAACCACTACAGATCGGGATTCTCTTGGTATCGCATTCCTTAAGCTACCGCCATCAACGCTAGCTAAACTAATTTTTTCCGATTTCAAAGCCCCATAGAACAAACGGTTCATCAGTTTATTGGCATTGCCCCGGCCCTTATGGATATCCATACCAGAATGTCCTCCTGATAAACCTTTAATTGTAATCTGAAAGGCCACACTATTTTCATTACTCTTCTCCAAGGCATAAGCGTATTCAGAATTGGTATCGATACCACCAGCACAACCAATGGTCAACTCATCATCTTCCTCCGTATCCAGATTCAACAGAATAGAACCCGTAAAATTTGAAGGATCAATTTCCTTCGCTCCGGTCATTCCGGTTTCCTCATCGATAGTAAACATCGCTTCCAGTGGAGGATGTTCTATAGTTGTTGACGCCAGTAAAGCCATAATAGAAGCAACACCAATACCATTGTCTGCACCTAGCGTGGTTCCTTTGGCTTTAACCCAGTCACCATCTACAAACATCTGAATACCCTGGCTGTCAAAATCAAAAACAGTATCGTTATTCTTTTGGTGAACCATATCCAGGTGAGATTGCATCACCACAGTTTTACGGTTCTCCATGCCAGGCGTTGCTGGCTTACTGATCATTACATTACCTGTTGCATCCTGAACAGTTTTCAATCCCAGATTTTCACCAAATGCAACTATAAAAGCAATCACCCTTTCTTCTTTTTTAGAAGCCCGGGGTACTGCATTCAGGTCAGCAAAATTATTCCAAAGGGCCTTAGGCTCTAAATTTCTTACTTCCATTAGATCTTAGTTAAGAGCGGCCAAATTAGGTAATATTGCCTTGATAAACCAATAAAAAGCTGGTTTTATAAGAACCGAAATATCTAACCCGAAAGTTTTTTATTTCATTCTGGCATAGATTTCTATAATCTCATGATTAACATGCAGGCTGTCAATTTTTTCTATACCCCTCTGTACCAGGGTATCATTTTTTACCCGGAGTTTAAACGTAAAATCCTGGTTTTCCCAATCCCGGTAATTACAATAAGCAAGGTGCTCTGTATAATCCTCTCCCGAAAGCTTATATGTGCCAGCACCACAATCAAACACAGCAGCAGGCGTCTTACCTTTTTTAAGATCATGTTTGAAAAAGGAAAAGTGCGTTCCGTTAAACATTTTAATCATTTCCTGACCAACCACCGGAAAAGTAACCAATGTATCCTTTCCAGTAATCGTTTTAGCAGAAACCAATTTCCAGCTTCCGCTAAGATCAACTCCTGCATTTTCTTTTTTAGACCCTGATCCTCCGCTACACGCTGCCAACTGCAAGAGTACTGGCAGCATCAGCCATTTTAATTTGTTCATGATGTGGTTCGTTTTTAAATACATAGCATCAAAAAGCGCCAATGTAAAAGGTTTATATATTGGTTATAGGTTTAATTGAGCCCCTGCATAATCAAACATAAAGTACATTTCCCTAAATGTAAAATTTAATATTTGGTTTTATTTTTGCTGACATTTGCGCTCATGCGTTTACTTATACTTCTTACTCTGATTTTTGCTCTCTTTTCCGGTTGTAAGACCGAAAAAAAACCACATCCTACCTTTTATTATTGGAAAACAGTTTACAGCCAGAACAAAACAGAACAACAATATCTGGAAAAAATGCAAGCCAGATCTTTGTATGTACGCATTATGGATATCGATTTAGACCCTGAGGGTCGGCAAGCCATCCCAATTTCTCCTGTCACTTTTAAAGAAAGTCTGCCTCCGCAAGTGAGCATCATCCCCGTAGTCTATATTGTTAACAACATTTTAAATGTGACAGACAGTATTGCACTGAAAACACTTGCTAATAAAATTGCAGTCTTTGTCCAGGCTAAAGTACAGCAAGCCGGAAAGAAAGATTACCAGGAATTGCAGATAGACTGCGACTGGACCAAAACAACCAAAGACCGTTATTTCTATTTTCTTGAACAGCTCAAAAAACTTCCGCAGCTCCGGCACAAAGAAATCACCGTGACGCTAAGACTCCACCAGGTTAAAAATATAGAGAGCTCAGGCATTCCTCCGGTAAAGAAAGCCATGTTGATGTGTTACAATATGGGCAATTTAAGAAAATATGGCCCTCAAAACTCCATACTGGACCACGCTGAAATGGACCTCTATTTGAAAGACCATTTAAAAAATTACCCCCTGGACCTTGATGTAGCCCTCCCCTTATTTAAATGGGCAGTTATTTTTCGCAACCAGCAATACGCAGGTATATCCAAACGATTACAGCAAAATCAGCTGCAAAACAAAAATCTTTTTAAAAAACTGGATCAGCCCCTACTTTATAAACTTTTAGTTGACCTCCCCCAGGCCGGACTAAAGAAAAATGACATTGTGCGGTGGGAACATATTACAACTCAACAACTGTTACAAACAGCAGATTTTTTATCCGCATATTTGCCATCAAAAGAATTTAACCTCACATTCTACCACTTAGACGAACAATTATTAAATGATTTTAAATATGACCAGCTACAAAAAGTTATTCATAGGTTTTAGTACTTTCATTACTGTTTTTTTTGCCGAAATCGCTATCAATCTTGCTTGTGGAGGCGAAACAGACCCTTACGATTATTATATAAACTACTTCCATAGTGATGTATCCGGCGATGAATATTCCCCTTTCTTTTTTACACAGCTTAGTTTCCTATATGGAGATAAAGATACCCATAGCGAATCAGACATCAACAGCGAAGAATGGGCTAAATACCTTCAGGTAAAAAAAGAAGATGTAGAAAAAACCATGTACAAAAGTGATGCTGCGACCAATCTGCTACTGAGCAAACTCGATCAGCAGTCCATCTCCAGTTTGCCGGATAGCCTGCAACAAAACACTTTTATACAGGCCCTGGGTAAAAACAAAAAAGCAGCCCAGTACTTTTCTTTTGCCAAAAGTTGCGAGCCCCTTGCCAATTCGACCTCCGATTACTGGAATCCTGTCCCACGTGATACAGCCGGAATGATTTCGGCCGCAAAACAGGCTCTTGATCTGGTCAGCTCTTCTCACAGCGATGCCTTCATCAAACTTCGTTATGCTTATCAGTCGGCAAGAATGTACCATTATGCAGCACAATACCAGGAATGCAGGAATGTCTATGACAAATTGATCAAAACCAATAAAACCACCAGCGCCGTTAAAGGCTGGTCAATGGCACTTTATGCCGGGGCCACACGCAGGCTGGGTATAAGGAGTGAATCTGCCTATTTATTTTCAAAAGTATTTGAAAGCAATCCTGAGCGCAGAATACTTGCTTATAGAAACTATTACAACATTAGCCCATCTACAGATTCCGTACTTCGCTTTGCCAAAAACAATACAGAAAGGGCCACCATCTGGGCTATCGAAGGATTTGGAAACCCAACAAAAGACTTAAAAAGTCTGGAAGAGGTGTATAAAAACGATCCTAAAAGTCCAATTAACGGCGCATTGCTGGTACGGGAGATCAATAAATTGGAAGGAAATATACTAAACGGCTCCAGCAATTATTACTATTACAACAGTCCAAACAATGCCGACAGCTTAAAAAAGGTCAATCTTAAACACCTGACCCTGGTGAAAAATTTCGCACTTAAACTTGCCGAAGAAAAGAAATATGGTCAACCCGAATTAGGTACGCTTACAGCCGCCTACCTTTCCTGGATGGAAAACAAGGGCACAGAAGCTTCATCTTATCTCTCCAAACTTGATTTCCCTAAACTTCCTGAACGTTTAAAAGACCAATACCGCATCACTGATCTGCTGATTAAAGCAGATCAGATTAAAAAAGGAAGTCCATTTAATCCAAATGATCTTTTACCAGGTCTTAAATGGCTTGATGAAAAACGCTTTGAAGAGAACAAACCAAAGCCAGGTCAAACCTATGACGATTGGGGCGGCTATAATAAAGCTTTCAGCTTAAGTGCAAGGAATCTCTATCAAGACATCCTGGCACCTGCCTACCTGAAAATGGGCGATACTGCCCGGGCAGCCATGGCCATGGTCAAAGGCGACATCAGATCTTCGAGTTTGAAAAACAAGGATTTGTTTAGCAATATGAGCTCCACTACCATTGAATACTGGCAGGAGGCCCTAAGCCCAACAACCCTACTGAGCATCGAAAAAT
The DNA here is from genome assembly GCF_003061025.1 of Pedobacter sp. HMWF019. GTDB lineage: Bacteria > Bacteroidota > Bacteroidia > Sphingobacteriales > Sphingobacteriaceae > Pedobacter. Next base: position 10,071 of record NZ_QAIL01000004.1, read on the forward strand.
ACCGGGTAACACCGCCCCAGGATAACCTGGACGGACTTCTGGCTGGAAGCATTAAGCAGCTCAATCAAGATGATTTCTATGAGCTTCTGGGTACCAGCTACCTCAGAACCCATAACTATAAAAATGCCCTGGTCTGGTTGCAAAAAATCAATCCTAAACATCAATACTTCAGCGCATCTAACTGGTATGAAGGCGATGAAGGAAGACTTTATCCAAACGCATTTATAGAAACCATACGAGATTACCCTAAACAAAATGGCAGCAAAACAGGAGGTTTAAACAAAAAAACCTTTGCGATGGAGATGTTACGCCTGCAAAAACTCGTTACTTCAGATCCAAAAAATGCAGCGGCAAACTACTATAAAATGGCAAATGCCCTGTATCAAACTGGTTATTTTGGAAATTCCTGGGGGCTGATCAGTTATAGCTGGAGCTCCTACGACAATGTGATTCCGCCAAAATATGATTATGAAAAGGATTATAAACAAGCTCTTACTGCAAAGCGGTTATATTTAAAAGCCAGAATATTGACTACCGATCAAAACCTCAAAGCCAAGTGTACCTTCATGCTGGCCAAATGTACTCAAAAGATGATCACCCCTGGTAAATATCCGGATTACCTGTACACTTATTTAAATGGTAAAGTAACATACAAAGATTACCTGGACGCCAACCTTGCCAATCCATATTATAAAGAGTTTTCTACTAAATATACAAAAACACCATTCTACCAAATTGCACAAGGTGAATGCAGTTATTTCAGGGAATTTATAAACCGCAATTAAACCGAATCAATTACATTTTATTGCGTTTTTAATAGCTAAACGCAGAAAATAAAAACAATTCTAAGACGTAAAAAGTTATTATGGCATTAAGCTTGTAGTATATAGCTCATCTATTAACATTTTTAAAAAAACATCTTATGAAAAAATTTACTTTAAGCTTGCTAACTGTTGTACTACTTGGAGTAGGCCTCTCGGCAAGTGCTCAGATTCAAAAGGGCAATGTATTAATTGGTGCAGATTTGGCCAATTTCGATTTAGGTTTAAGTGGATCAAAAGTATTCAATATGAATATTAGTCCTAAAGCAGCCTGGTTCATCCAGGACAATGTGGCTTTGGGAGGATATGCTAATTTAGGCCTGGTAACAGCTAAAGATGCCCCTACCACCACTACTTATGGCCTTGGAGCTTTAGGTCGTTATTACACAGGTAAGGACGTAGAAGTTTTAAAACACGGACGTTTCTTCGCTGAAGCAAATTTAGGTTTTGGAGGCACAAACACCAGTAAAGGTGGTGGTACTACCAATGGATTAGATTTCGGCGTAGGTCCAGGTTTTGCTTACTTCATTACACCAAGCATCGGACTGGAAACTTTGCTTAAATACAATGGAGTAACTGGATTTGGAAACAATGGATATCAGGGCAATCTGCACTTATCTTTTGGATTTCAGATCTATCTTCCCGGTCAGGGAACGGCCAACAAGGTTAGAAGTGACGTAAAATAAATCAAAATTCCGATTCCTAAAGCCCGCTGCAAAAACAGCGGGCTTTATTTTTAAATCCCATTTGCAAGAGGAACTAAGATCTTTGTTTAGCTTTGTAGCTTAGCTCAAGCCCTGTATCTATGAACAGCCGTACAAAACTTCTTTCCCTAAATCTCTTTCTGATGCTGTCACTTCTTTCCTGTACCCAAAAGAAAGACGGTTATGCAGTTTGGAAAGAACAGTCAAAAACCAATATCAGGCTCCTGCCTGAATACGGACATACAGCAAAGACGAAACAGCAACTGGAAGCAGATAGTGCCTTTATAAAAACAACTACTCAAAAAGAAACGGCAGAAAAAGCATCAGAAGCACTCGTACAGCTCGGTTTTAAATACCTGAACGAAGGAGATCCCCAAACAGCCATGTACCGTTTCAATCAAGCCTGGTTACTAAACCCAAAAAATCCAGAAATCTATTGGGGATTCGGCTCCGTTTACTTCAGCTTCAAAGATTATAGAAATGCCCTTATGCAATACAACGAAGGGCTGAGTCTAGATCCCCAAAATAAAGGAATACTAAAAGACAAAGCCCTTGCTGCACAATTATTAAGAAAGAAAAATTAATTCATTTTAAAAGATTCTCCTGGTTTAGCCAGTTCATATTTGATCCAAAAATCAGAAGATTTAGAGCTGTTACCACCCCCTTCATCTCCCCCTCTTTGGCC
>NZ_QAIL01000458.1:0-12668 GCF_003061025.1 Pedobacter sp. HMWF019
TAGTCTGAATCCATTTCTCTCGTCATTTTTTTAAACAAAAAAGAGATTTCTTCCAGTTGTTGCTCATCTATAAAAAAGATAGGCGTTCCCCCTACCTTAAATAGCGGCGAATCCTGTAAAGTTTCTTTGCGTTCCTGAGAATGAACAAAAGCTTCTGTGAACAAACAAAACCAACCCTCCTGTTCAGCAGACCCGGCTTCCCAGGAATATGGGATCATTGGATTCGAAAACAACAAGGCTGGCCGGTCTACCTCTATCCACTTATCTGCATAATGCAACCGTCCTGTTCCGATCACCAGAGAAACTTTATAAAAATCCCTTCTGGAGTAAAAAGTCGTATGCTGACACGAACTTCGAGGGAAGACATTAAAGTGTCCCGGCCCGGCATTGTTCAGAGAAAGCCCCGAAGGATTAATATGAGGAAGCCTGGCGTAAAAATCTTGTACTGTCTCCGTTGTTTTCATCAATCAAAATTATAAAATTCAAACCATTAATATAACGTAAAAAGAAGATTAAATCTTACATTCCTCTGTTTATACTATTTTGTACAAATAAGAGATAAACTTATCTTTGTATATCTTATTACTGCTATTGTATTAGTCTAGAAACAGACATCATGAAAGAAGACTTAAATCTATTGGAACAAGCCGCACAAAATGACTATAAATATGGCTTTGTTACAAATATTGATACAGATACTATTCCAAAGGGGCTCAGCGAGGCTGTGATTGAGCTGATCTCCAAAAAAAAGAATGAACCTGAATGGATGCTGAAATGGCGTCTCAAAGCCTATGCACATTGGCTAAAAATGGAAGAACCCACATGGCCAAATGTGAAGTACCCACCTATCAACTATCAGGACATTATCTATTATGCCGCTCCTAAGAAAAAAGAACAGCTAAATAGTCTGGATGAAGTAGATCCGGAATTACTACGCACTTTCGAAAAGCTGGGCATTTCCCTGGATGAGCAAAAACGGTTGAGCGGCGTAGCTGTCGATGTGGTAATGGATAGTGTTTCTATTGCGACTTCTTTCAAAGAGCAACTTTCGGAGATTGGCGTTATCTTTTGCTCTATTAGTGAGGCCATACAGCAACACCCTGACCTGGTCAAAAAATACCTGGGATCTGTGGTGCCAATGACTGATAATTATTTTTCAGCGTTAAACTCCGCTGTATTTACAGATGGGTCGTTCTGCTATATTCCAAAAGGTGTCCGCTGTCCAATGGAATTGTCTACCTATTTCAGGATCAATGCGGAAAATTCGGGCCAGTTTGAACGCACACTGATCATAGCGGAAGACGAAAGTTATGTGAGCTATCTGGAAGGCTGCACCGCACCTATGCGCGATGAGAACCAGTTACATGCAGCAGTAGTTGAACTGGTTGCTATGGAAAAAGCGGAAATTAAATACTCTACTGTTCAGAACTGGTATCCCGGAGACAAAAATGGCCAGGGCGGAATCTATAACTTTGTAACCAAAAGAGGAATTTGTGCAGGCAATCATTCAAAAATTTCCTGGACACAAGTAGAAACAGGCTCTGCCATTACCTGGAAATACCCGAGTGTGATCCTGAAAGGCGACTATTCTATAGGCGAATTCTACTCTGTAGCCTTCACCAATCACCACCAACAAGCAGATACAGGTACGAAGATGATCCATCTTGGAAAAAATACCAGGAGCAGGATTGTTGCCAAAGGTATTTCTGCCGGGCAAAGCAATAACAGTTACCGTGGACTGGTACGCGCCAGCAAACAAGCCACCAATGCCCGTAATTATTCGCAGTGCGATTCCTTGTTACTGGGAGATCAATGCGGAGCTCATACTTTCCCTTATATAGAAGTGAAGAACAAAACTGCCATTGTAGAGCACGAAGCCACGACTTCAAAAATCGGGGAAGACCAGTTGTTCTACTGCAGACAGCGTGGTATTGATGCAGAGGCAGCTGTAGCACTGATTGTCAACGGCTTCGCTAAAGAAGTAATGAACCAGCTTCCTATGGAATTTGCCATTGAAGCACAGAAATTACTGGCCATCAGCATGGAAGGCAGTGTTGGTTAGTCAAAAATATATCCATTTATAGAAATAGAAGATCATGTTATCCATTAAAAATATACACGCAAACGTAGAAGGTAAAGAAATATTAAAAGGCATCAACCTGGACATTAAGCCAGGAGAAGTGCATGCTATCATGGGGCCAAACGGCTCAGGTAAAAGTACACTGGCTTCTGTTCTTGCCGGAAGAGAAGAATATGAAGTTACGGAAGGCGAAGTGCTCTTTTCAGGAAAAGACTTACTGGAACTTTCTATTGAAGACCGGGCACGCGAAGGCTTATTTCTTGCTTTTCAATATCCTGTTGAAATTCCGGGTGTAAGCACCACCAATTTTATCAAAGCCGCTGTAAATGAAAAGCGTAAATACCAAGGACTAGAGCCTCTGGATGCGGTCGCTTTTCTTAAAATGATGAAGGAAAAGATGGCTATGGTAGAAATTGGCCAGTCTTTGCTCAGCCGCTCCATTAATGAAGGATTTTCAGGTGGAGAGAAAAAAAGAAATGAAATTTTCCAGATGGCCATGCTGGAACCCAAACTCGCCATTCTGGATGAGACCGACTCCGGTCTGGATATTGATGCTTTACGTATTGTTGCTAATGGTATTAATAAACTGAGGACACCAGACCGTTCTATTTTATTGATCACCCACTATCAGCGCTTACTTGATTATATCCAGCCAGATTATGTACACGTATTGTACAAAGGCCGTATTGTCAAATCAGGCACAAAAGAACTTGCTTTGGAACTGGAAGAAAAAGGATATGATTTCATTACAGAAAGCATTGATCAGTCTGCAAATGTCTAAACTATAAACCATTTAAGATCAAGACAATGACGAATGTAAATTATTTCAAAGATCAGTTTAGTGCCCTCCAGGCCTCAGATCCAAATGAACTGTTAACTGGAATTCGCAAAGAAAACTTCGATACATTTAGCCGCTCTGGTTTGCCTACTTTACGTCAGGAAGAATGGAAATACACCAATATCAGCAGCTTATTCGATAAAGATTATGAGTTTGCAGGAGATGGTAAAATTTCTCCTTCATTGCTTTCTTCTCTGGAAGAAATGCGTATAGAAGGTTACCAGGAAGCCAATGAACTGGTTTTCCTGAATGGTCGTTATGCCCCCTCCTTATCTGCAATCCGCTCTCCGGAAACTCAATTGATTGTATTGCCATTGGAAGAGGCCATAGACAGCAAATATAAAGCGCTGGTTGCCATGCACCTTGGACAAAGCAGTAGCTATATAAAAGATGGCATTCATGCTCTGAATACTTCTTTTATCCAGGGAGGGCTCTTCCTTTATATTCCTAAAGGCCAGCAATTGCAACATCCTGTTTATATTTATCACCTTTCTGACGCAGGACAACACCATACTTTATCGCAACCAAGAAGTCTTGTGTATGTAGAAGCCCAGGCTAAATTTCAACTGGCGGAAACCTACAGAACAATTGGTTCTTGTGAGGGCTTCACCAATGAGGTTATGGAAATTGTAGTAGAGGCAGATGCATTTGTAGAGTACTACAAGATCCAGAATGATGGATCAAATGCCCACCAGACCAATACAACCCATATCAGGCAAATGGAAAAGAGTCATGTACATACTGTGGTCCTGTCTCTAAACGGCGGAATGGTGCGAAACAACCTGAACCTGGTCATGGATGCACGGGGAAATGAAACACACCTATATGGTCTCTCTTTACTTAGAGGTAAAACTCATGTAGACAACCACACCATGATTGACAATAAAATGCCGGATTGCTACAGTAATCAACTTTATAAAAGTGTTGCTGATGATGCATCCACCAGTATTTTCAGCGGACGGATCATTGTTCAGCCAGATGCACAGAAAACCAATGCTTATCAGTCCAGCAAAAACATCCTTTTATCTGAACTGGCCAGCATCAATGCCAAGCCGCAGCTGGAAATCTTTGCTGATGATGTGAAGTGCTCACATGGCTGCACAGTTGGGCAGCTGGATGAAGAAGCTCTTTATTATTTAAGGGCCAGAGGAATTCCAAAAGAAAATGCAGAGATTCTTTTACTGCATGCTTTTGCAGCTGATATTGTTGACCAGATCAAGCTGGAGCCTTTACAGAAACATACCGAAAAACTGATCTACGAACACCTATCCGTTTCCTAATGAAAGCACCAAATTCTATACCTCAGGTTCTGGATGTGACTTCCATCCGCAATCAGTTTCCCATCCTGAACAGACGAGTCAAAGAAAAGCCATTGGTTTATCTGGATAATGCAGCAACCTCGCAAAAGCCCCAGTCTGTAATTGATGCCATCAGCGATTATTACACCAATTATAATGCGAACATTCACCGGGGTATCCATACCTTGGCTGAAGAGGCAACCATGGCCTACGAAGCGACCAGGTTTGCAGTTCAGGAATTTATTGGCGCTGCTTTTCCGGAGGAGATCATTTTTACAAGGGGGACCACAGAAGGGATTAACCTGGTGGCTTATACCTGGGGACGTCAGCATATTATTCCCGGCGATGAGATCCTCATCTCTGCTATGGAACACCATTCTAATATTGTTCCCTGGCAAATCCTTTGCGAAGAGAAAGATGCTGTTTTAAAAGTTATCCCTGTAAATGACAATGGGGAATTGTCTATGGAAGCTTATATGGAACTGCTCAATGAAAGAACCAAACTGGTTTCCATTGTACAGGTGTCCAACGCACTTGGAACGGTTAACCCGGTTAAAGAGATGATCAGTGCCGCCCACAAGGCTGGTGCAAGGGTATTGGTTGACGGCGCACAGTCTGCAGTACATCTGGATATAGATGTACAGGATCTGGATTGTGATTTCTTTGCGTTTTCAGCGCATAAGGTTTATGGACCTACAGGTATAGGTGTGCTTTATGGCAAAAAGGAATTACTGGAAAGTATGCCGGTTTTTCAGGGCGGAGGAGAGATGATCAAAGAAGTAACTTTTGAAAAAACAACTTATAATGATCTTCCTTATAAATACGAGGCCGGTACACCAAACATTGCAGACACCATTGCCTTCAAAACCGCTTTGGATTTTGTAAAAAAAATTGGTAAAGCATCTATCAGGGAACATGAAAATAATTTACTGGATTATGCCACCGCACAGCTACAACAAATCCCCGGACTTCGAATTATTGGTGAAGCCAGGGAAAAAGTAAGTTTAGTCTCTTTTGTTATAAAAGGTATTCATCCTCAAGACATTGGTATTATTTTAGACAACATGGGCATTGCTGTGCGAACAGGCCACCATTGCACTCAACCCTTGATGAAACGTTTTGAAATTCCAGGCACGGTAAGGGCCTCTTTTGCGCTATACAACACCAGAGAAGAAATAGACATACTGATCAATGGTCTGCAGAAGGCCATAAAAATGTTATTGTAATGAGTAAAAAATCCATCATAGAAACAGAGCAGGAGATTATAGATGATTTCTCTTTATTTGATTCCTGGGAAGACAAATATGAATATATTATTGACCTGGGAAAAAAACTACCGCTTCTGGAAGAACAATATAAAACGGAAGAAAATAAGATTAAAGGCTGCCAATCTACAGTTTGGCTGGTGGCCAGCTATACAGATGGACGGGTCTTCTTTAAAGCCGACAGTGATGCGGTTATTGTTAAGGGCTTAGTGAGTATGCTGATCACAGTTCTTTCCGGACACCGGCCCGATGAAATTATTGCCGCTAAACTAGATTTTATCAGAGAAATCGGAATGTTCACCCATTTGGCACAAACCCGTTCCAATGGCTTGCTTGCTATGATTAAGCAAATGAAAAATTATGCAATTGCCTATAAAACGATCCAGGGAATAGAACAAAAGTAATAGATCATGGATAAAGAAGAGTTAAAACAAAAAGTAATTGAATGTCTGCAGACCATATATGATCCGGAAATACCTGTGAGCATCTATGAGCTTGGGCTCATTTATGAAACCGATATCCTTCCGCCATTAAATAATGTGCAGATTGTGATGACACTGACCGCTCCGGGCTGCCCCGCTGCACAGTCTATTCCACTGGAGGTGGAACAAAAAATTAAACAGATTGAAGGGGTTAATGAAGTATCCGTGGTGGTGACCTGGGATCCGCCATGGACCAGAGATATGATGTCTGAAGCCGCGCAGCTCGAATTAGGAATGTTATAGAACATAAATAAATTACCATGAAGATTACAGCCCAGGAAGAATATGGCCTGCGGATATTGCTCCGTATTGCCAGATCGGATAGAGAGGAAGGATTAAGCATCCCTGCCATCAGCGAAGCAGAAGGCTTGTCTTCAGCCTATGTAGGCAAATTGACACGTATTCTGCGCTTATCAGGTTATATCAATAGTACGCCAGGTTATAAAGGTGGTTATATTCTGGCCCGCCATCCAGAACAGATCAACATCAACCAGGCTTTAAAAGCACTTGGCGGCTCTTTATTTGACAAAAGTTTTTGTGAAGATTATCCAGGCACGGTTAAACTCTGCACCAATTCCATAGACTGTTCCGTACGCTCCCTTTGGCAAATGATACAACTTACAGTCGACCAGTTGCTGGATAAGGTTTCTTTACAGGACCTGATCAGTCCGGAACAGGAGTCTGGTTTCCTGCTCAAATCTATTCTGGAACAGAATTTGAAATAGGTTTATCTATGCATACACCTCCGTCTCCCGCTTTCACGTCTATTTTAGACAATGACTTTTACAAATTCACGATGCAGCAGGGCGTTATTCGTCTCTTCCCTGGTGCAAAAGCCCGCTATCAGTTCATCAACAGAGGAAAGCATGCCTTCCCCGAAGGCTTCTCTAAAGTCCTGAGAGAAGCTGTTGATGCCATGGCACAACTGAAGCTCAGTAAAGAAGAAAAACGTTTTCTCCAGGTAACCTGTCCCTATCTTGATCCTGTTTATCTGGATTTTTTGGAAGGATACCGTTACAATCCTGAGGAAGTACGTATTGAGCAGTATGGAGAGCAGCTGGAGGTACATATTGAAGGTCTTTGGTACAGATCGATTTTGTGGGAAGTACCGATTATGTCTTTAATATGTGAACTTTACTACATCATGACTGGTGCTGTTCGCATCAGCAATGAAGAAGTCATGGAGGTGACCAGAAAGAAAATTGAAAAGTATAAGGCTTTAGGGGTCACAGTTGCAGAATTCGGCACCCGCAGGCGCTACTCCTACCAGGTACATCGCCTGGTATTACAGGCTTTAAAAGAACATGGAGAAGGTTCCTTTATCGGAACCAGTAATGTACATATGGCTATGTTGTATCAAACTAAACCTATTGGAACACATGCCCATGAATGGTTCATGTTTCATGCGGCCCGTTATGGCTTTAAAATGGCCAATGCCACCGGGCTGGAAAATTGGGTCCGCGTATACAGGGGCGATTTGGGTATTGCACTTTCAGACACCTATACCACAGAGGTCTTCTTCAGACAGTTTGATAAGATGTTTTCAAAGCTCTTTGATGGCGTAAGACATGACAGTGGAGACCCGCTTCAGTTTGCAGATCAGGTCATCGATCATTACAATAAGCTCGGCATTGATCCTAAAACAAAGGTTATTATTTTCTCTGACGGATTAAATTACGATAAGGCAGCACGCATTGCCCGTTATTGCCAGGGAAAAATTGGCCTGTCTTTTGGCATAGGAACGAACTTTACCAATGACGTAGGACCTGAGGCGATGAATATTGTGATCAAAATGACACAAGCCCAACCACAAGATGGGGAATGGACAGATGTGGTGAAACTTTCAGATGAACATGGTAAATATACGGGAAGTGAAAAAATGATTGGTCTGGCCAAAACCATACTTGAAATCAAGGAATAAATATTTTAAATTTATAGACCCTGTTCTCAGTGAACAGGGCAAAAAACATGAAGATCTACCAGCAGAGTTTAAGACTGAAAGAGAGAAAAAGAGGCTTTCATTTGATTACAGAAGAAGTAACTAATGGTTTGCCAGAGATCAGTGAAATTGATAAGGGCTCCTGCCAGATATTTATACAGCATACCTCTGCTTCTTTAACGATCAATGAAAATGCAGATCCAACGGTTAGAAAAGATTTTGAAATGTTTTTTAATAAGACTGTCCCGGAGAATGATCCGGATTATCTTCATGACGAGGAAGGGCCTGATGACATGCCTGCACACCTTAAGGCAGCTATACTTGGAAACTCCTTAACCATTCCAATCCGTCACGGAAAGCTGGCGTTAGGCATTTGGCAGGGTATTTACTTATGTGAACACCGGGATTACGGAGGCCCCAGAAATTTAGTGATTACTGCTTTTGGGGAATAACCAGGGTACTTTTTACCAACTCAATATTTTTACTTTTACTATCGGCCTGTACAAAGCTGTAAGCAATTCCATAGGCATTTACCCTGGAAATGAGCGCACTGTCTACGTCTTCCAGCCTGATAATGGCCGCTGCACCGCTTGTGTATGGAATGTTCCAGCCTTTCAGCAAGATATCTTTGCCATCTTCGCAAACAAAGGCGGGCCTTAATTCATTACCGTCCAGCTTAAAAGAGATATTAATCAATTTTAAACCTTCTACATGTCTGGCCCATATTCCATAGGCCGGAATTGTTGGCCCAAAGGTTTTTACTTCGGGATACTGATCGACCGCTTCAGGAACTTTCCACAAGGAATGTTCCGCCGTACCGCCACCTGCGAGGACAATATCAATATTTTCCAGGGTTAAATTCTTCACCAGGTGTCCAGGAATCCCTGTAATTAGTATACCAGAAGCTGGGGTGAGTTGTGCTACGGCTGAAGCTTTCGCTTTCACATTTCTAATGGTTACATTTTCCAAAGTACCTGTTTGTTGTTGTATATCTGTTTTTTTTCTGAATACACTCAACCTGGAGCCCAATCGGATCAATATCGGTGTTTTTACCTCCACCATGGTAATATTAGAAATTTCTACGTTACGCAGATGTGCGCCGTCTACTGTAAGTAATTTAATACCGCCATTGCTGGTATTATAGATATAACAATCTGAAATCCTGATGTCTTCAAAGGGTGCCATAGACTCTGTTCCCATCTTTATAGCAGCCTGGTTACTCTTCAGACGCATACCGTAAACCTGGATATTGCTGCAGGCCATTTTACTGGAAGTCGTTTTGAAGCATAGCGCATCATCTCCGCTTTCTATATCACAATTCTGAATTTTAACGTTCTGACAACCATCAATATCAATCCCATCATTATGGGCCACTCCATAACTTACAATCGTTACCTTATTGATGCTGATGTTCTTACTTTGAAAATAATGAGAGGTCCAGGCGCCGGCATATTGCAGGGTAACATCCTTGAGCCGGACATCGGTACAACGTACAACCCTCAGCAAGAATGGTCTTCTTCCCCATCGTTGTCCTTCAGGGCGGTTATCTTTTAAAATATGACGCGCTTTAAGTGCTGTGCCCTGACCATCAATAATCCCCTCGCCCTCTATTCCTATATGTTGCACGTCAATTGCAGCAACCAGGGCCCAGCCTACATCTATCCCCAATCCTTCGGTAAAAGGATCCAGATTCTTATAATCTTCTATAGCTGTACTTCCCAGAAGCACAGCTCCCTTTTGCAGATACAGGGTAACATTATCTCTTAAGGCTATTGTACCTGAGAGAAATTTACCTGCTGAAAAAATCACCTTACCGCCGCCAGTGTGATTACACTGATCGATGGCTTTTTGTATGGATTCTGTATTCAAAGTCGTTCCATCTCCAACCGCACCATACTTTGTCACATACACATCTGCAGCAAAAACAGAACTGCAACTTAGAAGAATCGCTGTACAGGTCACAGATCTCACTAATTGATGCATAATTCGCATTGGTTTGCGGGTAAAGGCCATTAACATAGCTTGAATCTATTTTTTGTTTTTTGCCCTGACTGCCTTTACTTCGAGTACAGAAATTCCACTGGCTTTATTGCCAAAGCTGTTCCTGATGTAAGACAAAACATCTGCTATTTCCTGATCTTTTAAAAAATTGTGCGGTGCCATTACATTCGTATAACTCTCTCCGTCAATATCCACATTCTGGGAAAAACCGTTCAGGATTACTTTAATCAACCTGGTTTTATCGCCCAGTACATAACTTGTACCATTTAGCGGTGGGTTCATATTCTGCACACCTCCCCCATCAGCCATGTGGCAACTTAAACAATACTGGCCATATATTTTATTCCCGTTGGTCATCACTGCAGCAGAAACTTTGGCTCCTTTAGCTGCTGGTTTGGGTTTACTTTTAGTTTGTGCAGACAATTGAAGTCCCCCCATAGTGAGGAGCACTACGATCATTAAAATTCTCTTCATTTAAATTATGGCTATTTCTTAGTATAGATAATTCGGTAAATGCTTCCTTTACTATCATCAGTTACATATAGGGAACCGTCAGCTCCCTGTGCAAGTCCGCACGGACGGTGATCTGCTCTTCCGGCAGCCGCCTTTTCTGGTGTTCCGGAAAAATTATCGGCAAAGATCTCCCAATCTCCGGATGGTTTTCCGTCTTTGAAAGGCTGAAATACTACAAAATAGCCTTTTTGCGGTTCCGGTGCCCGGTTCCAGGAACCATGAAAAGCAATGAACGCGCCATTTTTGTATTTTTCGGGGAACATTTTACCTGTATAAAATAACAATCCATTTGGTGCCATATGACCTGGATAGGCCACTGCAGGATCCAGATATTTTGCATCTGCTTCTTTTTTCTTATCCCCTCCATACTCCGGAGCTACAATTTTTTTATGCTGGATCTGATCATAATATAGATATGGCCATCCGGCATTGTCTCCCTTTTTTAGTGCATATAAGCATTCGGCAGGAAGCTCTGCAGATTCTTTGACATCATATAAAGCGGGCCAGGAACTATTGAGATTGTCTCTACCATGCTGCATCACAAACAGCTGGTTATTTTGCTGGTTCCAGTCTAAGCCGACTACATTTCGCAAACCTGTTGCATACCTGATCCCATCTCCATAGCTCTGGCTCAACTTATTTGCTTTAAATTGCCAGATACCACCTGCTGAGTCAAGGATGGGACAGCCAGGCATCCCTGGAGATTGGTATCCCCTGTCCTGTACCTGACAGGAATTAGAGTAGGCTCCTATATTTACATAGAGATTTCCATCATTGTCCAGCACAAGTGACTTGGTTTCATGCTGACGTCCCATCTTTAATCCGGTTACGATTTTTTCCGGCTGATCGGGACTAAGTACTACATTTTGATCATTTAATTTGTACCTGAATACTTCCTGGTTAGAGGAGGCATACAAATAACCATCCTTCAGATAGATTCCTGTGCCGCCATAATTACCAAAACCACCCGTAAGCTGGGCTTTTCCATCGCTGTTCTCATGCAGTTGTAAAATGCCTTTTCCATCCTTTGGTTTCGCCAGTTTTACATAGATATCCCCTTGTGGGGTAACCACCAGATGTCGGGCTTTTGCGCCTGTTTCTGCTACTTTTAATGCTCCAAACCCCTCTGGTAGTTTCAAGCCTGCATTATCAGGATCAGCTTTCACGCCTTCATCAGATTTCAGGGCATAAAATGAAGCCACTGAAGTGATCAAAGTGGCTGCCAGCACATACTTTAACAAGTTACGGTTCATAATTATTTTTTTTAAAAAACCTGCTTGTCCGATAAAACGGAACTCAGGTAATTGAACATCTAATTGATTAATTAATTGAGATATATCATTGAATCAAATTGGCTAACTATTCAATGATATTGCTATTATTTATCTATCAGTTAATTTCAAGCTATAAATAAGTCCATTGTTGCCTGCCATTAAAATAAGGCTACCTTTTTTTGCTTTACCGACTGCATTGAAGTTAAGATCTGACAAATGAAGCCAGTTCTTTCCTCCATCTTTAGAGAAATCTACTCCTGATGTGCCAACGGCTACAACCTGTTCGGCGTCCATATAAGCCACTCCGGAGCGGAAACCGGAAACTGGTGTAACAGGTTGATCCCAGGTTTTACCCCAGTTCTTGGTGAGCAGTATATTATTGGAATTCTCTTTGTCCTTTTGATAATCTCCACCAACAACCACTCCTGTTCCATTTTCGTTAAAATCCACAGAAAATGACCCGGTACTGGCTCCACCTTGTAAAATCGGGCAAGGATATTTTTTCCAGGTATACCCTCTATTATCTGAATAATAAATATTTGCACTCGTTCCACCTGTGGCAATCCATACTTTCTCTTTGCCCAACGTACGGATGGAAGTGCCACTGGCTGCAAAACCAGCTTCTCCCTGCCCCATATCCATATTCAAATGATCTGAAACGTCTTGCCAGTTGAGCCCACCATCCCTGGTCTTAAGCAATTGCAGACGGTTATGGATCGGATCGCCAAATGCAATTCCATTCTTCTCATCCCAGAAACCCATGCCATCAAGAAAGATGGCGCTATCTGTATTTTTATAAGTCTCTTTCCACGTCTTTCCACCATCTACTGTTTGTAAAATAAATGCCGGAGAGCCGGCATTCACTACAATAGCATTGAATCCATCAAAAGCTTCAATATCTCTGAAATCGAGTTTTTCATAACCGGCAGGTTTTATCCATTGCCAGGTCTTACCACCATCAATTGTCTTCCCTATGGA
>NZ_QAIL01000458.1:12679-13830 GCF_003061025.1 Pedobacter sp. HMWF019
ACAATCCCCTTATGCTGGTATTTGTACCTGAATTTAAAGGCAAAAAGTCATACTTCTGCGCCAGCAGGGACAAAGGAAGACAAAAAAACAGAAGTGCTAAAACTCTCATCTACTTAACCCTTTTCCAGACTTCGCTCCTGCCAATCAGTGAAATACCAATGTACCCACGAATATTCAGCTGCCCATTACTTTTCTCCGTAATATTACAACTGTAGGTTTTTCCAGATTTTGGGTCATAAATTTTACCATCTGTCCATTTACCATCATCGTAAACAAAATCTCTTAACAATTCCAAGCCCATAATAGGTTTAGACTTCAAGTCCGGATCCGGATTTTTGATATCGGTTTTATTCGCTCCTTTATCATCCTTGGGATCCTTCAACCAAACAATCTTTCCAAAATATTTTTCACTCTTTTTGAAGATCTCTATATGAGCCTCACCTGACGCATTTACCCATTGTCCAAGAATAGCGTCTTTATTTTGCGAAAACCCAGAAAAAGAAATCGCAGTAAACAGCAGCAAAATTGATAGATATTTCATACAAGTATAGATTATAAGTTTACCTAAAGTAATAAAATAGGCCCAGATAAAAGAAAGTTTTCTCCTATTTCAAAATGACTGCTGATTTCTTTATCATTGCCAGACACAAAATCAATGAACAACAAAAAGAACATTGTCGCCATTTGCGGAAGCACCAGAAAAAATTCCTCTAACCTGAATCTGATCAGATTTATTGCGCAGCAATATGCAGAGATTTTTAATTTTATAATTTTCGAAGGCCTGGCAGATCTTCCTCATTTTAACCCGGAACTAGACAATGAATCTGGTCCGAAAACCGTAAATGATTTCCGTAGTCTGATCAAAGCAGCCGATGCGGTTTTGATTTGTACTCCTGAATACGCCGTTGGCGTTCCCGGATCTCTAAAGAACGCCATTGACTGGACAGTTTCATCTATGGAGTTTTCTAGAAAACCGGTACTGCTCATCACAGCTTCAACTTCGGGGCACTATGCACATCAATCTCTCTTAGGCACGTTATTGATTATTGAATCCCGCATCACAGAAGAAAGCCAGTTTGTGATTTCTTCTATTGGCACAAAAATTAATGTCCAGGCCCAAGTTACCGACCAGCTTGCTTTGGACAAAATAC
>NZ_QAIL01000459.1 GCF_003061025.1 Pedobacter sp. HMWF019
TCTGAGATTCCCTCCATCCAGGATTTCTCCAAATCTTCGTCTGATATGTATTTCTGTATTTCATAAATGGCTAATGATCTTAAAACATTTATTATTTCGGCTATCAAACCTGGTAAGGAAGTATTTGCATTTATTTCCCACCAATAATCTTTTTTTGCAGGCAGTAAAAAACCTATGCGCTTTCTCCAATGGCAGTCTGATATTAATGGTTTAGATTTCACATCAAAATTATCAAACACCTTGAGAGCATTAGAATATACGCCTAAATTTATTGTGAAAAAGCTAGACGCAGCAATGCTGCGTCTAGCTTTTTGAAAGTCTATTATACCAATGTTCCCATCCTTATTATAAAAGAAAGTCTGTCCGCTCTTCCTAAACCCCAAGGGTCTTAAAACATTGTCTACTTCTGATATTAATATTTTATACTTGTCCATCTTTTACGGTTTTCTGACTAATTGAACAGGATAGCCTCCTGGAGTATTAAAGTCTAGCCAAATGTCCTTTATTCTCTGCAAAGGAGTATAATGCGAAGCCCAACCTTTGTTTCAATGCCTCCCAGCACTCTTCCCCCTTTCAACTTTGATCCCCTGTGCCCGGATCTTGCCGTTTACGGAGAGTTTTTCTTTCGGTGTTAAGGTTCCAATTCCGATATCTCCATTCGGCAAAAATCTCATCATAGGAGTTGAATAATTCTGCCCTATTATACCCATATGCCGGAGTACCTACGCCGTTTAAGACATTTCCATTTACTCCAAATCTAAAAAAATCAACAGAAGCATCCTGATTGCTCAGCATAAAAGCTCCAGCAAAGCCTCGAGTTTCTCCGGAAAAATTATTTTTAACTTTAACTCCATAACTTGGCCCATTTAGGCCAATTAAAATATTAGCGTCTTGGGCTTTTACTGCTCCAACAGTAAACACTAATAATAAAGCGCTGAGTATCTTTCTTTTGACATCTTATTTGTTTTTAAAATGCTAAGTAAAACAAACTCAGTGTAATGGGATTGCACTATAGAAAATGTTGATAACTTTTTTAAATTAATCCGAGGGTTTAGGCCGTGTTAACGACAAAGCCCAGAAAAATCTGGGCTTTGTCGTTAAATTAATCGTTGTTTCTGTAATCTCTCCCAGCAATTCAGCCTCCACAAACCTTTCTCAGCTTCTGGTCGTGACACCATATATAGTTCAGGGTTTCTCCCCTACTGGCCTTATATATCGTTTTGACAGATTTAACATATTGTAAGCCATTGTAATCTTTTACGGCTACCTTATTTCTGTTCCGTTCTCATCATATTTATAGTTTTTATTTTCTGCGACAAAACCGACATCTGTCATTTAGAGAGTTGAGTCAATGTTGATTTTACCATATCAATGTTTTAGAATCAAGTAGCCTATTTTTAATATTTCCAAATTCTAAAGAATCAATGGGTCCAAATAACCCATTACTTCTCATTTGATTTGGGTTACTAGAATAAATTCCTTTATCAATATAATAATATAAATATTTTGAACTATCTACTTCAGTAGCATTTTTAAATAGATATCCCCTAACAAGGATTTTATCATTGCTATAAACAATCATATTGACACTCAAATTATCAAATATACCCTGATTCTTATAATACACATTTCTATTAATCGGCATGTCAACATATGAAACTTCGTAATCATCACCAATAGAATTAGTATCAGAACATCCAATAGATAAAATTAACAAGAACAGAAATCCGATTGAAAATACCTTTTTCATATATAATTTATTGATAATCTAATTTTAACAATTATTGAGTCCATATGTACT
>NZ_QAIL01000460.1 GCF_003061025.1 Pedobacter sp. HMWF019
ATATTAGAGAGGGTGTATTATAATCTATAAATACACCCTCTTTTTTTATATGCCAATGCTACTTCCTATTTTTAAGAAAAAATAAAACTCGATGTTTTCTCCTCTAAGTTGCACATCCAGTTTTCGTCCATTGGCTTTCGCAAATTCATGGCAAAGCTGTAAACCTAAACCAATCCCCCTTTCATTTGCTGTTCCAGGTGTACTTGCCTGAATATTTGGCCAACGCAGCGTATCCAGGTTTAATCTTCCGGGATCAATCGCAGGATTACTTACACTAACCCTAACCTCATTCCCTTCCTTTTTCAAATCAATCCGAATACAACCTCCGGGAAGAGTAAATTTAATGGCGTTATCTATCAGATTGCGTAAAATAAGCAACACCTGGTTTCGGTCTGCATAAACCTCAGGTACTTCCGTATCCTCCATCTTGAGCACTATAGATTTATTTAAAGCAAGTGGCTGATAAACATGCAGTAATGTATCAGTAGCACGGTTAAGATCAAAAACAGAAAAGAAGCTTCCCGAGGAATCCATCTGGTTTCTGGCCCAATATAAAAGATTATCAAGGGTATGATGGATCACGTCAATATTTTTACGACTGGCATTCAGCAAGTGCTTGAGCTCATCAAGACTAAGCATATCCATATCGTTTAACGTAAAGATGCTCACCAAACTATTAAAAGGACTTCTCAAATCATGAGCAACAATAGAGAAGAGTTTGTTTTTTACCGCATTGGAAGCTTCTAATTTATCAATACTTTGATGAAGTTGTATCGTTCTTTCGGCCACTACCTTCTCTAGTTCTTCATTATGCACCCTTACAATCCTAAGATTTTCGTCCTTTGTTTTCCGTTCACTTCTGATCAGATCACGGTAACGGTCTCCCAATGCAAAGGCCAAAAGAAGAAGCTCTACGGTAGAGCCTAATGGCAAAAGATTAAATGTAAAATCACTGGTCCTAAACATTCCTGCAAGACTAAAAGTGAAAGCCATAATCGTCAATGACATTAATGCCCATGCACCAATATAATACTTAGCAGATTTATATCCTTTAAGCCAAAGCATTATTCCCGCTGCCATCAGCATAATTGTATTCACAACTCCAAGCACTTGCGCATAAGATGCGCCCAGAGATTTAAATCCCAATATACTGATCAAAAACTCTACGACACAGAATGCAAAAACAACGTTATACCACCTTATCCAGGAAGGCGCAGTATATTTCAAATTCAGGAACTTTCTGGAAAAAAGGACAGCTGTAATTGCAGAAAAAGAATGAAAAATATGTGGATAAGTATTAAGCGCTATTCTAAATTGATCGCCAAATAGATAACTATAACCCTTTAAGTAGAGAACAACATAAAAGAAAAGGCTAAAAATATAGAGACTATAATATAGATAAGTTTTATCTCCAAGGCTAAAGAACAAAAAGATATTGAAAAGGAACAAGCTAAAAATCACACCAATATAAATACTCTCCAGCAGTAATTTAGGTGTCCCCATAGCAAGATTATCGCTCGTAATCAACTTAATCGGCAGCAGCATAATGTTATTGGAACG
>NZ_QAIL01000461.1 GCF_003061025.1 Pedobacter sp. HMWF019
CTATAACATAATTCATATTATGTGGCTTAAACCAAAATTTGCTGCTAATTCTTTTTTTCTGCTTTTCTTTTGCTGTGTTTTTGCAGGTTGTTCTTTAGATAGGCGTGTAGCCACTAAGGTAAAGAAGGCCTTTCAGGAATCTGCATTTCTTCACCAGTATCCTGTTGGTTTTGAGTTGTTTGATCTGGATAAAGGAAAGGTAATCTACGGGCAGAATAATCATCAGTATTTTGTTCCGGCATCAAACACCAAATTATATACCTTTTATGCTGCACTGATGACGTTGCCAGATACGATTCCAGCTTTAAGATACATTGAAAAGGGCGACTCTCTGATCTTTTGGGGAACGGGAGATCCTTCCTTTCTGCATCGGGAGCTGCAGGGAAAAAGGGCATTAGAATTTCTTCGGAAGCACCGGGGAAAGCTTTTTTATGCGCCAGGTCGTTATACAGGGGAGATCTATGGAGCGGGCTGGGCCTGGGATGATTATAATGAGGATTTCCAGGCTGAGATCACGGAATTGCCTCTGTATGGCAATTTGGTGGAGGTGCAGGTGGAGGGTGGAATGAAAATCTCTCCGGGGGCATTTCAACCGGCTTTCCTAAGAGATAGTCTTTCTGACCGGCCCCAGGGCTCTATAAAAAGGGATTTTTTAAACAACCGTTTCCATGTTCCTTCGGGAACATTAACGTTTAAGACACAGCTCCTTCCTTTTAAAACGAGTACAGCATTGACGCTTGCTTTGCTTACAGACACTTTACACAGAGAAGTTGGGGGGATTGCATTAAAAATGCCAGATAGTGCCAGGACTTTGTTTGACTTGCCGAGGGATTCTGTTTTAAAACAGATGCTATTGCCCAGTGATAATTTTATCGCAGAGCAACTGCTGTTGCTTTGTGCAGATCAGGTGTCTGCAAGTCTGGGGACTGCTGAGACGATTGCCGCAACAGAGAAGAAATTTTTGGCTTCCCTTCCGGATAAACCTGTATGGGTAGATGGCTCTGGACTTTCCCGCTATAATTTATTTACACCTGCAGACATGGTACGGGTGCTTGAACTGATCTATAAACGGGTAAACGATCGGAAAAAATTGTTTGCCATGTTGCCAGCTGGGGGCAAAAGCGGAACTTTAAAACGGGCCTATCCGACCACAGATCAGCCCTTTGTATTTGCAAAAACAGGAACTTTATCTGGTGTTCACAACCAGAGCGGGTACGTGGTGACCCGTAGAGGTAAAACCTATATTTTCAGTTTTATGAATAATAACTTTGTGCAGCCGGTTGCTCAGGTAAGAAAAGAGATGGTTAAAATGATGATGTATATCCATGAGAACTTTTGACTTTAGCGCCATTAAGGGGCCTTTAGGAAGATCAATTTCTGCGGGTGGAAGATCAGTGCTCTATTTTGGCGGAACGGCTTATCTGGGCATTCCCAGACAGCCAAAATTTTTAGACTATTACCTGGAGGGTTTGCATCATTTTGGGCTCAATAATGGAACGAGCCGGAACAATAATGTACAACTGGGGATTTATAAGGAAGCAGAGCAGGCTGCGGCACTGAGGTTCGGTGCAGAAAGTGGACTGCTAACTTCAAGTGGTTTCCTTGCAGCGCAAATGACGGTAAGGCATTTTGCAGACTGGGGGCAATTGGAATATGCACCGGGTTCACATCCGGCTTTATGGTTGAAGGGAAAGCCGGATGTGAGCGGATCTTTTGAAGACTGGGGATTAGCGTTGGTGAACCGGATCAATAGAAGCCCACAGAAGCGATGGGTAGTGGTGAGCAATTCGATGAACAACTTGTTCCCGGAAAGATATGATTTTTCTTTCCTGGAGGGGGTTGTACGGGAGAAGGAGCTGATCCTGATTGTAGACGATTCGCATGGGATTGGGGTATTGAACAACGGCAGGGGTTGTTATCCGGTTTTGCCCAGCCAGGAGCATGTTAAACGGATTGTGGTGGCTTCTATGGCCAAGGCCCTTGGGGTAGATGCCGGCTTGGTTCTCGGGCCGGAAATACTCGTCGGAGAGTTGAAAAATACCGAAGCTTTTCTAGGGGCCTCGCCACCTTCTGCAGCAGGTTTATTTGCTTTTATGCAAGCAGAAGATATTTACAGAACGGAATTGGAACGGCTCCTTGAACTTTGTGCCCATTTTAAGGCTGGCCTGAAAGATCTGAAATCTGATTTTGCTTTCCTGGAAGGTTTTCCGGTATACCTGAGTGCAAATAAAAATCTGGCGCAGCAGCTGATGGAAAAACAGGTGCTTATTTCTTCTTTTGCTTATCCTGATCAGTTTGGTGAAGTACTGAATCGTATTGTACTCTGCAGCTGGCACAGTAAAAGCGACTTGGATAATCTTTTAAATATTCTGGTGAGCTGCGCTTAAATTGCGCTAACTTTGAGCTTTTCTTTTCCAACCCTGTTTTAAAGCCCATGCAAAAAAGTTCTGAATCTATCTATACCCTGCAATTTGCTCTGGTTTGTTTAAGTTCTTTTCTTTTTTCGGCCAGTTTTAATATGCTGATTCCGGAATTGCCGGCTTATCTGACGGCCATGGGTGGAGCACATTATAAGGGCTTGATTATCGCCTTGTTTACCCTTACTGCCGGGATTTCCAGGCCTTTTAGCGGTAAACTGACGGATACGATAGGCCGGGTGCCGGTGATGGCAGTTGGGTCCATTGTTTGTTTTGTCTGCGGCTTCCTTTATCCGGTACTCACTACAGTGGCAGGTTTCCTGTTGTTAAGATTGGTTCATGGATTTTCGACAGGCTTTAAGCCTACTGCAACAGCGGCTTATGTGGCCGATCTGGTTCCGGTTCACCGCTGGGGAGAGGCAATGGGGGTACATGGAGTTTGTTTCAGTACTGGACTGGCCATTGGGCCTGCGATCGGGAGTTTGATCACCGACCACTTTTCTATAGATATTCTGTTTTATTCTTCGTCTTTATTTGCCTTAATGTCTATTGTGATCCTGGCCAATATGAAAGAAACGCTTCCGGATAAACAGAAATTTAAGTTTAGCCTGCTGAAGATCAGCCGTAAGGATATTATTGAATGGCGCGTGATTCCTGCAACGGTCATAATTTTTATGAGCTATATCAGCTATGGAGCGATTCTAACCGTGATTTCAGACTGGAGCGGTCACTTGGGTACGAGCAATAAGGGCATGTTCTTTATGGTCTTTACAGTTACCTCTCTGCTGATTCGTTTTGTGGCCGGAAAAGCGTCTGACCAGTATGGAAGAATTGTGATTTTGAAGATTTCCCTGGTTTTACTGGCGGTGGCCATGCTTTGGGTAGGGCTTGCGGGGAGTTCCTTTTCTTTGATGGCTGCTTCGGCGCTATATGGGATAGCGACGGGTATGCTTTCGCCAACGGCAACGGCATGGACCGTCGATCTTAGTGATCCTGAACACCGGGGAAAGGCAATGGCCACCATGTACATTGCCCTGGAAGCCGGGATTGGGATTGGAGCTTTATTGGCCGGCTGGCTATTCATTACTGATGTTTCTATGATCCCGGTTATTTTCTATTGTTGCTCGGGGGTTACCTTATTGGCCTTGTTGTACCTGCAATATGGGTATAAAGCAAAAAAATTGGTTTAGAGATCTTTGAAAGGGATATCCAGCAATTCATAATTTTGCCAACCGACAAAGTCATAATGCCACCATTCATTTTTAAGTACCCTGAAGCCATGCGCCTGCATGGTGCGTATCAGAAGGTTGCGGTTGTTGATCACGGATGGAGGTAGTTGTGCATAGTCTGCAGCAGCTTCCGGAGCAAAACTG
Source organism: Pedobacter sp. HMWF019 (assembly GCF_003061025.1). Classification (GTDB taxonomy): domain Bacteria; phylum Bacteroidota; class Bacteroidia; order Sphingobacteriales; family Sphingobacteriaceae; genus Pedobacter. Next base: position 3,791 of record NZ_QAIL01000461.1, read on the forward strand.
TCGTATGGAGTAGGCATAGGCAGTTCTTTGCCGGTTTTTAAGTTGATCAGGCTCAGGTCTATAGCGCAGCCCCGGTTGTGTTTGGATCCTTTTGCAGGATTGGCTACAAAATGCTTGTCTGAGGCTTTTTGATAAAAGGCTACAGTAATGGAATAGGGACGGTAAGCATCGTAGATCCGAAGTCCCAGGCCTTTTTTGTGGAGCTCGCTCTGTATTTTCTGAAGCTGCAGAGCCACGGGTTTTCGGGCAAATGCCCTGGCCTGCGGATACATGACTTGTTTCATGAAATTGTTCTTTGTGGCGTATCGGATGTCCAGTTGCAGATTGGGAATGGCTTTTTTTAAGTCTACGAGTTGCTTGTCCGGGTTTTGCCGGCAGGCATTTTTATATACAGATAAGGAGTTGACTACTTTTAGCGGGGCCGGAGCTTTCTTTTGGGCAAAAGCGGGCCCACTGAATAGCAGTAAAAAGAGGGAAAGGGTTCTTTTCATATCTTACTGGTTGGAAACGACCAGCAGTTCGATGTCTTTAAAAGGCAAATTGAACATATTGGCAAGGTCTTTACTGGTAAGGTGGCCCTGGTAGGTGTATAAGGCTTCCCGGATGCCGGGTTTGCTCCAGACTACATTCATCAGGCCGCCCATATCGCCAATATCGACCAGGATGGGCGTAAATATATTGGTGAGCGCGTAGGAAGCAGTCCTTGGTACTCTGGAGGCGATATTGGGGACACAATAATGGATCACATCATACTTTCTGAATACGGGATCTTTATGGTTGGTGACCTGTGAAGTTTCAAAACATCCTCCCTGATCAATGCTAACATCGATCACAACGGAATTGGGTTTCATCCGGCTTACCGTTTCATCCATAACAACGCAAGGACTTCGCCCGTGTTTGGCGCGGATGGCACCGATTACGACATCGCAGGTAGTAATGGCCTTGCCAAGAACGATAGGTTGCATTACAGAAGTAAAGACCCGGCTGCCCAGATTGTTTTGGAGGCGCCTAAGGCGATAAATGGAGCTGTCGAATACTTTGACTTCTGCACCCAGGGATAGTGCTGTACGAGCGGCATATTCGCCTACTGTACCTGCGCCCAGGATCACCACTTCTGTTGGTGGTACGCCGGTAAAGCCACCCAGCATCAGTCCTTTCCCGCCGGTTACACTGCTGAGGTATTCTGCAGCAATAAATACGGTAGTAGCGCCTACAATCTCACTCATGGCCCTGACTACGCTCAGGACATTTCCTTCATCGCGCAGATGTTCAAAACACAAGGCGTTGATCTTCTTGGCCAGCAGAGCTTTTAGGTAGGCTTCATCCAGGTTCCCCATCTGAAGGGCTGAAATGAGGGTTTGCCCCTTGTGCATGATGGCTATTTCTTCAGGAGTAGGCGGGGCTATTTTTACAATAATGTCTGCATCAAAAACCTCTTTTTTATTGTAGGTAATGATGGCGCCTTGCTCACTGTAATCCCGGTCGGAAAAGTTGGCCCCGTTGCCGGCTCCGCTTTCTAAAACTACTTTATGGCCATTGTTGACCAACAGTGCAACGGAAAGGGGGGTGAGTGCGATCCTGTTTTCCTGGAAGGAAATCTCTTTTGGCAGGCCGATGTAGAGGCTGTTGCTTTTTTTTCCGGTTTCTGCTAGTGTCTCTTTGGGCTGAAGTAATCCTTTTTGAGCAATAGAGGCCATTCCTTCTCTTAATCCTGTAGCCATTTTAATGAATTTATCTGCTTAAAATTAACAATAATAACCTTAAAGGGAGCAAATTAGCGTTTTAAATTTTAATAAAACTGAGCGTTCTTTTGTCTTCGTTCTGAATACGGATCCGGACTTTAATATAGTGCTCGGGAAGAATTTCTTCAACCTTTTCCGGCCATTCGATTAAGCAGATATTGCCGGAGTAAAAGTAATCTTCGTAACCGATGTCGTAGGCCTCCCTAAGGTTTTTGATGCGGTAAAAATCGAAATGGTATACGGGCTGTCCTTCTGCCGATTCGTATTCATTGACGATGGAAAAAGTTGGGCTGGAAACCACGTCGGAGACACCCAGCTGGTGGCAGATCTCTTTGATAAAGGTGGTTTTGCCGGCAGCCATTTCGCCTTCAAAAATGAAGATCTTTTCTTCATCTGCAAATATTAAAAGTGCCTGAGCGGCCTCCGCTAAATCCTGGAGGCCGTTAATTTCTAGGTTCATTGTGGTATTAACTAACGTGAACTATAGGTTGCGACCGGAATGATCATCTCTTCCAGTGAAATCCCGCCATGCTGGAAGGTTTCGTTGTAATAGTTGACAAACTGGTTGTAATTATTCTGATAAACAAAGTACCGGTCTTCTTTTGCAAAGATATAATTGGAACTGATATTGATTTTAGGTAATTGCGCTTCGTGTGGATTTTTGATCAGAAAAACTTCTTTTGCATTAAAATTGAGGTTCCTGCCTTGTTTGTAGCGCAAGTTGGTATTGGTATTCCTGTCTCCGATCACTTTGCTTGGGTGTTTTACCCGGATGGTACCGTGATCTGTAGTGATCACTAGTTTTACTTTTTTACGGGCCAGTTTTTTGATCAGGTCCAGCAAAGGAGAGTGTTCAAACCAGGATAGGGTAAGCGAGCGGTAAGCCGCGTCGTCGTTGGCCAGCTCCCGGATCATCTGCATATCGGTCCTTGCATGCGAAAGCATGTCAACAAAGTTGTACACGATGGCATTGAACTCATTTTGCATGAGCTTGTTGAACTGTTCATTAAGCGCTCTTCCGTCATCATAGGTCAGGATCTTATGGTAGCTGAATTTGCAGTCTTTACGGAGTCCTCTTTTGATCTGGTCGGCCAGGAAGGCTTCTTCATGCATGTTTTTTCCACCTTCATCATCATCATTTTGCCAGAGTGTAGGGAAACGTTTTTCCATTTCCAGGGGCATAAGACCAGAGAATATGGCATTTCTGGCATATTGAGTTGCCGTTGGAAGGATACTGGAATAGGTATCTTCTTCATCCAGGCGGAAATATTCAGTGATTAGGGGATTGATGATCTTCCACTGGTCATATCTCAGGTTATCGATCAGGATAAAGAATACAGGAGTTGTGGAATTAATGAGGGGGAATACTTTCTTTTTCAGCAGTTCATTTGACAGTAGCGGGGCAGTGCCTTTTCCGTTCACCCAGCCCAGGTAATGATCTTCAATGAATTTGGAGAATTGCATATTGGCCTCAGATTTCTGCATGGTTAGAATTTCATGCATTTGAGGATCATCCAGTTTCTCCAGTTCGAGTTCCCAGAATACGAGTTTTTTATAAACATCTACCCATTCTTCATAACTGAGCTTGTCGTTAAGGGTCATGCCCAAACGACGAAAGTCCTGCTGGTAGGCCATCGAAGTTTTTTCGCTGATCAGGCGTTTGTTATCGATGATCTTTTTAATGGTCAGCAAGACCTGTTTTGGATTCACAGGCTTGATCAGGTAATCGTCTATTTTGGATCCGATGGCATCTTCCATCAGGTTTTCTTCTTCACTTTTGGTGATCAGGACAACAGGGACATCGTTCTTAAGGTTTTTGATGGCGGAGAGGGTTTCCAGGCCGCTCATTCCAGGCATGTTCTCGTCCAGGAAAACAAGGTCAAAATGTTCTTTACTGAAGGCTTCAAGAGCATCATTACCGTTGGTAAAAGTGGTCACATGGTAGCCTTTTTCGTTTAAGAGTAATATATGTGGTTTTAATAAGTTGATCTCATCATCGGCCCATAGAATCTTGGTTTCCTGCATTATTGTATGTATATAATGTAAATTTAATTTTTGAAAAGCATACGCGCTTTCTTATTTGTGAATAAAAATAGCAATTTTTGTACCGTATAATTT
>NZ_QAIL01000462.1:0-1813 GCF_003061025.1 Pedobacter sp. HMWF019
GAACAGGAAGATAGACTGTTGAAATATTGTGAGCAGAATCAAATTATTGTCAAAGGAATCTTCAGAGAAGATTCGCTCTATAAGTTTCTGTCATGTAAATGAGAATACAATCTGGATGTAAATCAAATTTACATATTGCCTATTTAATGTATGAAGACAATTTTGTGTTCTTTTTTTTAATGAGATGTAATCTGGTACATTCAAGTATATCAGCGTCTAAATTTAATTGCCGGGTTACTTATAAATTTGTAATTTTAACGAAAGGATTAGTTATGGAGTCTCTTAATACGTTTTTACTCATAGAAACATTTAACCGCCTTGTTACACTTAACGAAAAAGAGGTTGAGCACATTAATAATATAGTAGATCAGCGTATCTTTAAAAAAGGCCAGTTTCTGATATTCGACGGAGCTATTGAAGCTAAAACTTTTTTTGTAAATAAAGGGACCCTGAGAACGTATGTTATTGACAGCAACGGAATTGAGCATATTTTAAGTTTTTCTCCGAAAGGATGGTGGGCAGGTGATCTGCGGCCATTTTACACCAAAACTAAAAGTAATATTATCATTGAAGCAATTACAGACAGTGAGGTATTAATTATAGATCAGCAGCAAAGAGAAGCCCTGTACAAATTCAGCCAGACCTTTGAAACCTTTTTTAGAATACTTGCAGAAAAAGCATTCATCAACTTACAAAACCGGGTACTTGAAAGTCTAAGCTTAAATGCTGTTGAACGTTATCAAAAATTTGTTGAACGTTACCCCGATGCTCTTCAAGCACTTCCTCAAAAGCAGATCGCCGCATTTATCGGAGTAACACCCGAATTTTTAAGTAAAGCAAAAAAGAATTATTAGATTTTTAATGAGTCCTGCTCTCTTTTTCTTCTAAACTTTTACCCTCTGTCAACTGATTAATAACAGCAACAATTGTTTCGAGAACCGTCTGGTCTATGACGTGTCCAACTCTTTGTATTACCTTATGATGTACCTCAACACCATGAGTTTCTAATGCTTGTTTTGTCTTTATAACTTCATCAGGCATTACGACTGTGTCTATGTCTCCATTGATCAAATAAACGGGAGGCCTGCTCGTTATAGATCCTAATTTCTCTGCACCCACCAAAAATCCTGAGAGCGCAATAATTGCCATAGGGTCAGCCTTCAAACGCAGTCCGACATGCAGGGACATAATAGAACCCTGGCTGAAACCAAGCAGTATCAATTGGTTTTCTTTTAACCCTAAAGTCTGCAATTCTTTTGTTATATAGTCCTCAAGAAGAGGTGCTGTCTCAACGGCTCCGTTCCACAGCTGTTCTTCCTCAATAGGAAAAGAAAGTCTGATCCATGCGTGAACGTTGACATTCAATTCAACCGGCCCGTCTGGCAGAGCAATAGCAAAGTCGGGAAACTGTTCTCTTAAAGAAGAAAGTGCCCGGAATAAATGATGTCCGTTGCCGCCATATCCGTGAAGCAGTACTAAGAGCCCCTGAGGTTTTTTGCCTGAAAGAGGCATCTTGGTATAACCTGTGATTGTTTTTGTACTTTTCATGAGAATTTATATTATCTGCCTATAGTTCCTTTTTTAGTAATTTTGGCATCGGGTTTAATTAGAAAGGCAACGACTAAAGATTCTTCGGCTGCTGTTAATTTTGCTTCGGCTTCCTCAATCAGCAGTCCACTTTTACTACTTTCAAAAGTTTTTTCATTTACAGCAACAGACCCATTGAAAACAAAGAAAAAGATATCATAGCCTTCTTTTTGTGGAAAAGTAACAGTCACACCTTCATGAACGCGTAAATCATACATTTCAATCT
>NZ_QAIL01000462.1:1823-3118 GCF_003061025.1 Pedobacter sp. HMWF019
CTGCCGCCACTCGTTATATTTCCATGCAGGTAATGCTCCGTGCTGTATTCCTGGATGCAGATTAATCGTATGGGGTCTTACGAAGATCTGCAGCATACGCAATGGAGGATCGCTTTCTAATGTTTTTTCCTCATGCCAGAACCCCTTACCAGCATTCATAATCATCAGATGGTCTTTATCTGTAATAAGTTCACCGCTTAAAGGATCTCCGTGACGCATAACACCATCCGGTACCCATGAAATAATTTCTTCATTCACATGCGGGTGTAGTTTGATCCAGGTATCAGGATCCATAAATGATTCTGCAATAGTGGCAAGTGCACCATATCCATGATCACCGCCGATTTGTCAGGGAAAATGAAACAGTATTCTGAATTTTCCCTGGTCTGCAAAATAAGGCTGTTGATTAATAATTTGTAACATTTTAGTATATTTTTAAAGATAAAAAGAGCCGGGAGTTTGTGGCTCCCGACATTATGATGAATAATGGAAGCAGTTATCTTGTTCCTTCTTTGAGGTTGAGCAGCTGCCACTCCCAGCGAAGACCCTGTCCGAAGCCGCCTCCATGTTCTTCGAACAGTTTGGTAACTTCTTCGGCAGTTTCCATACGGCCCCAGTCACGCTGCAGTTCGCTTACATATGACCAGGTTGTTATAGGAACGGCTCCCGCCTGTATCATCCTTTGAACAGCCATTTGATGAGCTTCTACACTGGCTCCTCCGGATGCATCGGTAATAAAGTAAACTTCAAATCCGTCAGCAAGTGCTGATAAGACTGGCATTTGTAAACAAACTTCTGTCCATAATCCGGCAATTACCAGTTTCTTTTTACCGGTATTTCTTACCCATTCTACCACTCTTTCATCTTCCCACGCATTCAATGTAGTTCTGTCAATAGGTGTCTGTTCAGGAAATTGATCTGCAATCTCTTTGATCAGGTCCTGTCTTTCTGCAAAAGCAGTAGTAAGCAAAGTAGGTACATTAAATATCTTGCTGCTTTTAGCAACAGCCTGTGAATTATTGATTACTGTAGCCGCATCATGGGAGCGGATAGTCAATAATTGAAGATATTGATGATCGATCAATAATAAGGCATGGTTTTCTGGGTTTAACAATGTGTTAGCTTTCATTTTTTTTATTTTTAAAGGTTTTTAAATCAGGAGCTTTTACCCCTTTTGATGAGACAAAGTTAGGAGGCTGAAAGAGCGTTACCAATAAACAAGATTATCAAATCAGCTTAACCTACAACAGTGGAATTTCTTAATAAAAAGAAGGTGTATTCATATATGTATGTTA
>NZ_QAIL01000463.1 GCF_003061025.1 Pedobacter sp. HMWF019
GGTAAATTTTATAAAGTATTTTATTAAAATACTTTATTATCCAATTTTCATCAGCCCTAGAACGTTATATATAAAGAATATCTTCTTGGGTATTAAAGAAGGTATTAAGATCAATCGTGGAAATAAATTAAATCTGCTTAAATAATAGTTATGAATATTTTAGTTACCGGAGGTGCCGGTTTTATTGGTAGTCACTTGTGTGATCTCTTGTTAAAAGACGAAGCCAACAATATTTGCGTAATAGACAATCTTTCTCTTGGAAAAAAGGAAAATATCTCACATCTTTCAACTAATTCGAATTTTAAGTTCTATCAATTTGATCTTCTCAATCAAACCGAACTGAGCATTATTTTTGAAAAGGAGAAATTTGATATGGTCTTTCATTTAGCTGCTAACTCCGATATTGCTAAAAGCTTTAATGATCCTGGGACAGACTTAAATAATACTTTCTTAACTACATTTAATGTGTTGAATATGATGCGAATACATGGTGTCAAGAAAATTGCATTTGCTTCAACATCGGCAATATACGGCGATACTATTGAAACGCTTCATGAAAATTTCGGGCCACTATTTCCAGTTTCTCATTATGGGGCAGGTAAATTAGCTTCAGAGGCATTTTTATCTTCTTTTTCTGCCAGTTATTCAATCCAAACATGGATAATTAGATTTCCTAATGTTGTTGGCGAAAGAACAACGCATGGGATTCTCTTTGATTTTGTTAAGAAGATAAGAAACAATCCTGATACTTTAGAAGTATTAGGTAATGGAGAGCAAAACAAGCCATATGTTTATGTTAAAGATTTGGTTGAAGCAATAGTTTTTGTTTGGAAGAATACAAACGACAGGCTTAATTATTTTAACATTGGAGTTGATACAACAACAAAGGTAAAAGATATCGCACATATGGTTTTGGAGGAGATGAATGAGCAAAGAGAGATTGTCTATACAGGAGGAGATCGCGGATGGGTGGGAGATGTTCCTTTCTTTTCATACAATTTAGATAAGATTCATAAATTAGGATGGAAAGCGAAAAATTCTTCTAATGATGCTGTTCGATTATCAATTCGAAGTATTTTAAATGCAGAATCAAAATAGTATGAAGGCTGTTATTTTAGCCGGTGGGAAAGGTACTCGTTTAGGCTTGACCGACATCCCTAAGCCTATGGTCTCTGTTTCAAATAAGCCACTATTACTTCATCAGATTGAATTGTTAAAGAGGTATGGGATTACCGATATTACGCTTCTGCTTGGGCATCTTGGAGCTAAAATTGAAGAGTATTTTGGGGATGGAACTAAGTATGGTGTTAAAATTTCTTATCTGACTGAAGATAAGCCTTTGGGAACGGCTGGTGCAATTAAAGAATTGGATGGGATTATTGAAGAGAGATTTCTAGTTTTGTATGGTGATGTAATGATGGATTTTGATATTAATTCTTTTATAGAGTTCGATAAAAGGTCATCAGCTATAGCATCAATTATTGTACATCCTAATGATCATCCTTACGATAGTGACCTTGTTGAAGTTGATCCGGATAATAATGTTACTAGATTTCTATCCAAGCCTCATGAGGAAGGAATGATGTATAATAACAATGTCAATGCAGCAGTCTACATTTTTGGCTCTGATATATTTCAATACATTGAAAGATATAAATCATCTGATTTTGGCAAAGACATTTTTCCTTTGATTATGAAAGAGGGTCTTCATAAAATTAAGGCATACAGTACCCCGGAGTATATAAAAGACCTTGGTACACCAGATAGATTAGAGAATGTAGAAGCAGCATATTTGAGCGGTAAAATTGCAGCTTATAACAAGGCTAATAAGAGAACTGCTATTTTTATTGATAGAGATGGAGTAATAAATAAGGAGGTGGATAATTTGAAAAATATTGCAGATTTTGTATTGCTTCCAAATGTTGCTGAGGCTATAAAAAAAGTAAATGATTCAGATTTTCTTGCAATAGTTATAACGAATCAGCCAGTGATCGCTAAAGGTTTTATATTAGAAAAAGACCTTCTTGATATTCATAAAAAGCTTGAGACAGAAATTGGGAGGCAAAACGCTTTTATAGATAAGCTTTACTATTGTCCACACCATCCAGACAAAGGATATGTTGGAGAAGTTAAGGAACTAAAGATCGAATGTAGCTGTAGAAAACCCAATACTGGTATGCTTGACTTGGCAGTTAAAGAATTTAATATTGATCTGTCAAGATCCTATTTTATAGGAGATTCTACAACTGATATCCAAACTGGAATAAATGCTGGAGTTAAAACAGTTCTAGTTAAGACTGGTTATGCTGGAAAAGATAACAAATACAATGTTAAGCCTGATTATTCTGCAAATAATTTAGATGATGCAGTTGATCTAATATTAAAGATAAATGATAATAAATAGAACACCGTTTCGAATAAGTTTTGCAGGCGGGGGAAGTGATTTAAAAGAATATTACTTAAATCATGGTGGAGCTGTTTTAAGTGTGTCAATAGATAAGTATATGTACTTATCTATGCATCCTTATTTTAACGATAATAAGTATCTTTTAAAATATTCACATATTGAACTTGTTGATCAAATTGAAAGGATAGAACATCCAATAATTAAACAAGTCTTTAAAGAATTTAATATAAATGGGGTTGATTTTAACTCCAGTGCTGATATACCTTCGGGTACTGGGCTCGGTTCTTCATCTGCCTTTACTTCTGGTTTGATCAGTTTATGCAATGCGTACCAGGGTAAATATATGTCTAGAGAAATGATAGCAGAACTAGCTTGTGACATAGAAATCAATCGACTTCAAGAGCCAATAGGTAAACAAGATCAGTATGCGTGTGCTTTGGGTGGATTAAATTTTATTGAGTTCAGAGAAAATGAGAAGGTCGTTGTTGAACGTATAAAGATGATACCTGAGAAGTACGAATTGATGGAAAAAAACCTTTTAATGTTTTATCTAGGTAATACCAGGAAAGCGGCCTCAATTTTAACTGAACAGAAATACAATACAGCATCGGATGGTGCCAAGCTTAAAAATCTTCATAAGATGGTGGCTTTGGCTCATGACCTCAAAATGGAACTTTTATCTAATAATATAGATGCAATGGGAGATATTCTTCATGCTGGGTGGATCTACAAAAAGGAACTTGCTTCAAACATCTCTAATAAATCAATAGACGATTTGTATCAGAAGGCTATTTTTGCAGGAGCAAAAGGTGGGAAGCTACTTGGGGCTGGGGGAGGAGGATTTCTCTTGTTTTATGTTGAGCAAGATAAACAGACCGCTGTTAGAATGGCGTTAAATGAACTTTTTGAATTAGAATTTAAATTTGACAATACAGGAACAAGTATAATTTTTTAAAATGAAACAATTATCAACAATAGACAACTATCTGAAAACATTAGTAAGTACTATTAATAATCTTGATCATGACGAGATTCTGAATTTTTCGAATCTTCTTGAACAGACTAGACAAGAGGGGAAACGCGTCATTATTTTTGGTAACGGTGGAAGTGGTGCGACGGCCTCTCACTTTGCCTGCGATATTAATAAAGGTGTTTCTTTAGGTATGAAAAAAAGATATAAAGTAATTGCCTTAACGGACAATATCGCTACCATTCTTGCCTATTCGAATGATTTGTCCTACGATGAGGTATTTGTAGAGCAAATGAAAAATTTCTTAGAGGAAGGAGATATCGTTGTTGGGATATCTGGAAGCGGAAATTCTAAAAATGTCTTAAAGGCAATTGAGTACGCCAATCAACAAGGTAATACAACTATTGGAATCACTGGGTTTACAGGAGGTAAATTACGTGAAATCTCGAAATTTAGTGTTAATGCGAATGTAAATGATATGCAGGTGTCTGAAG
>NZ_QAIL01000464.1 GCF_003061025.1 Pedobacter sp. HMWF019
GTTCAAGATTTCTTTAATAAACTTTTCTGCCTCTGATAACCGGCCTCTAAAAATGATCTTTCGGTTTTTATCTAATAGAACCGTAGTTGGACAAGTTTTTACACCAAATGTCTCTGCTTTTTTGTTGCTTTCCAATATCAAACAAGGAAAGCTGTAGCCTTTTTGCTTTAGAAGATCAAATGCTTCATTTGTTTTGTCGTCCTTAACTGGAAGGTTTAAAGCTATAATTTTAACATCAACATTATTCTTGTACTCATTATAGACTTTTTGGAATTCGGGGAACTCTTCGTAACATGGTTTACAGCCTATGAACCAAAAATCCAATAAAACTAATTTTGTGTTGAAATCTGTTCCTTTCACCATCAAACCATTTCGGTCTTTAGCCCAATAGTCTATAATTTTATTTTCATTAATCTCTCCAGCTTTATTATCCAGGATATCACCCCACAGAACATAACCTTTTGTTACAATGAAAGTTACCGTTAGGAATAATAAGAAGGGGAAGACCCATCTATATATTCCTTTTAACTTTAAATACAGGTAAAAGGAGAGTGCTCCGAGTATATGCGAAAGCATATCCGGCAACGTAAACAGACTGCTATTAAAAGAAATAATTCTGATAGGGAATTGTACTAAACAAATCCCTATTAAAATGTATGCAGCTATAACGTCTATAGATACTTTCTTAGAAAACAGATGAGAGCAGACGGCCATATATGAAAGATAGGCCAGGTAACCCACAGCTGTAGATGTATTCAGGTTCACATATCCTCTAAGTGGTGAAATTAAAACCTGTAGAAACGCAGAAAAAACAATAATTGTGATAGCTATCTTTATTTTCATCAATATATAGTTTGCTTTTGTCGGTGATGAAGCCATCATGCGCTACCAAATTCCATTCATATCGGTTTGTGTACTGCTGCACATGATGGTTTCATATCAATATTATAGAAGTAATGCTGGAAACTCTGTTGTCAACTTCATTACTTAATGGTTCCTTTAATCTTCAACTTATAAAATCGAGGAATTCCATCAGTTCTAACCAGAAGCTCGCGTTCCTGTTTTCCGGTTTTTCCAACAGTTAAAAAGAGGATATCAAATTTATCATCTGCTCCAGGATTGACTTTAAAGGTTTTCTTTCCAGGTGCAATGCAATCACACTCCGAGGAGATATCCTCAATAGTCAGTAATTTATTTGTTGTATTTTTTAATGTAAATGTAGCTTTAACAGTATCTCCAGATGATACCATTCTAAAGTTATAAACTGTATCTATCAGAATTCTATTTTCGCTTTCTTTACAACTGGTAAAAATTAGGCTTATTAAAAAAACAAAATAAATCAATGCCCTCATGAGGTAACAATTTTACAGCGTCCATCACAATCTTCTAAATATAGAAACCCACAGAAAGTAACTCTTGTACATAGAGGTATTAAATCTGTACACTTTTCATTACTAGAGGTACATGAAGTAAAAACGCTATTGGATGACTTACAATTACAAGATGGCTTTTCTTCAGTAGGAAGTGCGCACATGCATATGTCAGAGTTCCAGATTAATGGCTCCGGACATATTACTGGTTCACAATCTGATGTTTGTGTCGTGTTTTTTTTGCCAACAGAGCTCAACTCGTCCTTTGTGCTTAACGTTAATTTCGTGAGCATAAGGATAAGTTGACGTTCGGTAAATGCAGATAGTGCCTCCTTGACCCATGTGTTTGCAAATTCAATCGTAGCAGTATCTCTTTTGTCAAACATTTCAGGGGTTAATTTTGCAAGAAGCTTATTAAGATGTCCGATTTGTACATCCGTCAGTCCTCCGTTACTAATATAATGCTGAATGTTTTGTCTCCATATTGCTTCGCGTTCAAAGGAATTTAAAGTTTCGTAGGCCAGCTTAATGGATGTTTCTGTGGTAAACGTTCTCACTTCCATAAGGGCATTTGCGTCAATTTTCTCTTGATTTAGTTGGGTTAATGATGATTCTTTGCTACA
>NZ_QAIL01000465.1 GCF_003061025.1 Pedobacter sp. HMWF019
CTCATAGGCATCCAAACTTTTGGCTGAAACCATAATTATCTAAAGGCATCATTACAAATCCATTTTCCGCTAATCTGGAGAAAAGCCTGTTCATTTCGTTTTCATTTTTGCATTCCACCCAGTTTGAAATAGCTGGCGTGAAGGTCCAATTATGTTTAACGAAACTATCACTGCAAATAAATTGCTTTCCGTTCAACTCAAATATAGCTTTCAATCAGGACCTGGCGATAAAACAATAAATCAAAAATATGGTTAAGTTAAAACCAAACACGCTGGTACTAGTTTACAAAGACAAATAACAATTAGAAATTTATCTATGGACTTCACAATAGAATTAGAAGATATGATTGCTATGATGGTTTCCATCATATGCGGTGGTGCAATAGGATTTGAACGAGAATATAAAAATAAGTCTGCTGGCTTTCGCACTATAATTCTGATTTCTCTCGGATCTACAATTTTTACTATAGTTTCCCGGCATGGCGCTGGGGCCGATGACCGAATTTCGGCAAATATCATCACCGGCATCGGTTTTATTGGCGCAGGTGTCATATTTAAAGACAAAATTTCTGTCAGGGGACTAACTACCGCTGCTGTAATTTGGACTTCTGCAGCAATCGGCATGACCACCGGTATCGGTTATCATGCCTTAGCTTTATGTCTCACTGTCATCACTCTTGGTGTTCTTTTAATGGTTACAAAAGTAGAGCAGATGATTGCCCGACTTCAAAAAGAACGACTCTTAAATGTAACCTTCCGTGATCCGGATTTTAATCAGATTGAGCGGCTGGAAAGCATGTTAAATACAAAAGGCCTTTCTGTGGAAAGAGTAGAAATCACCAAAGAAAATGATCATTTAATTGTCGTGTTTAAGGTATCAGGTCAAAAAAAGTACTTGGTGATCATGAGTGAAACCCTGGCCACATTACCAGAAATCATCAGTTTTTCTTAGATCGTTTTGAAATCAGATTCCTAAAAATTTGAAAGGTTCTGCTGCTTTAAATTCTGAATTTGACAAGCCATTAAGTGCAATGCTCTGTTTTAAATTCAGCTTCATAGATTTTGAACCTTCATTTAAATCAAATTTACTCAAGTCTACCCAAAAGGTACCCGGGGTTAAAACATTTTCAAAATAATAGACTTTATTTTTTTGATCTGCCACAGACCTCCAACGGGTTGAAGAAATATTAGGCTCCGTTTCTGAACTAATACCAAAAGGTACAGAACAATTTCTGATTACGCTAAATACGCTGGCAACCGCAATTCTCGTATCGTCGGTTTGGGGAATGGCATTAATATAATAAGAAGCCCTCACAAAACGATCGGCTGCACGATTGGTGCCTGGTAGCATGATTGTTCCGGGAATACCTGCCCAATAATTATTTAAAGCAAGTTGCTCACTAAATATGGGAGAGTTCGTCATCACGGTATAGGAAGCATCATGATGAATCACTAGCTTTCCATTGATATATTCAAATATTGCATTATCACCTGAAGCATCCGAAATGGATAAATGAAGTGTCGTGAATTTTTTAGTACCGGGAATATAATCACTGACTATAACGAACGACTCATCTTTTAGCGCCGTAACGACTTCATTTACAGTTGCAAAATTATCCAGGACATACTGTGCCCATGCTGAAATAGTAATGCCCTTCTTTTTACCATCAGGTTTGAATTTTGGATAACTGGATTCTACCAACCACAACACATTGGCTACTAGTCCCTTCTCATTTAAACCATCTACAGTTGCAATATCCCAGGCACTGGAAATTACACTACCATACTTAGAAGTCCATTTTAAAGACTGTGGCCCTACTTCACCATTTCTGGCAATTCCTCTGGGAAATACCCACAGATTAGCAGAAATTTCATCTTTCCAGTCCATACTGCGGGCTGTGATCACTGTTCCATTGGGGCCTTTATACACTACTCGTGTACAGGCTACAGATTCCTTTTGACCTAAAAGAAATGCTACAAAAACAAAAGAGAAAAAATACTTCATATTGATAGATGTTTAATTAATATTTAACACTACTATTATTTAGTAA
>NZ_QAIL01000050.1 GCF_003061025.1 Pedobacter sp. HMWF019
GTCGAGGATGGCAACCACTCTTTGTATATAGCCTTGTTCTTTAAGTTTCCGGATTCTTTCATGTACAGTTGCAATGGATTTTTTGATTTTAAAAGCGACCTCTTTATTCGTTAAGGTGGCATCTTTCTGTAAAATCCTAAGAATTTCAAGGTCCGTAGCATCAAGTTCAGTCTGCATTTTGATTGTTTATGAAATGTAAAAATGAAAAAAAATAACTTAAAGATATAAATCTGATATGTAAAATGGAATTAATGAAAGTTTATAAGTTTTTTTCCGTAAAATTTCCGGATATAAAGCTAAGTATTGTTAATATAATTTGCAATATAGAGTTTTACTGAATTATCAGACAAAAGGATAAGCGCAGTAATTATGTCATTGGATACAAAAGAAGCAGCTTGCTTAACAGAAGATTTAGAAAAGAAATTTGAGCATTTATGGCATTTGGTTGGGAACACCCCTATGCTGGAATTGAATTACAAATATCAGGGAAATACAGGGAAGATCTATGTAAAGTGCGAACATTATAACCTTACAGGAAGTATAAAAGACCGTATTGCACTATTTACTTTATATAATGCTTATAAAGAATGTAAAATTAAACCTGGAGACGTCATCATTGAGGCAACCAGTGGTAATACCGGAATCGCATTTGCTGCGATTGGAAAGGCAATGGGACATCCTGTTAAGATCATTATGCCAAACTGGTTAAGCAAAGAGCGGATTGATATTATCAAAAGCCTTGGAGCGGAAGTGATTTTAATCAGTAAAGAAGAAGGTGGCTTTTTAGGAAGTATCAAATTAGCAGAGTCTATGGCTCTGGAAAACAACCATACTTTTTTGCCTCGTCAGTTTGAAAATACAGACAATCCGCAAGCCCATGAGCAAACAACAGGCGTGGAAATATGGGAACAACTTAAGATGAATGATCTGGTACCTGATGCCTTTGTAGCAGGAGTAGGAACAGGTGGAACGATTATGGGTGTAGGAAGACATTTGAAAAAGCAAAATCCGTCCATCAAAATCCATCCGCTGGAACCGGCAGAATCGCCGACTTTGACTACCGGATATAAAGTAGGAAGCCATAGGATCCAGGGTATCTCTGATGAATTTATTCCAGAAATTGTAAAACTTGCTGAACTGGATGAAGTGATCCAGGCAAACGACGGGGATTCTATCTTAATGGCTCAGAAACTAGGCCGGGAACTCGGACTGGCTGTAGGAATTTCCTCAGGTGCAAATGTAATCGGGGCAATCAAATTACAGCAGCAACTAGGTTATGACAGCTGTGTGGTAACGATTTTTTCAGACAGTAATAAAAAATACCTGAGTACTGACCTCATGAGGGAAGAACCCGTTAAAGAAGGCTATCTGACACCGGATACAGAATTTATTAACTATAACCCAATATGCCGGTTAAAATAGGCCATTGAACCACATATACAATCAACTTAAACTTAAACACACAAAATATGAAAAAGCTCATTTTATTTACTGCAGTGATCTTATCAGCATTGGCAGCTCAAAGCCAGATTTTAAAACCAGTAACCTGGAGTTACGCTGCAAAAAAAACAAGCGCAACTGAAGCTACAGTTTTCATCAAAGCGACTATTGATGATGGATGGCATTTGTACTCTCAAACGGTAAAAGAAGGTGGGCCGGTTAAAACTACTTTTACATTTCCTGCATCTTCGGCTTATACTTTGGTTGGAAAAACAATTGAACCAAAATCAATCAGCAGGTATGAGGAAACGTTTAGCATGAACGTAAATTTCTTTGAAAAAAGTGTTGTTTTTCAGCAAAAGATTAAATTGAAAGGAAAGAACGCAGTGGTTAAAGGGACTGTTGAATTCATGACCTGCGACGATAAACAGTGTCTGCCACCAGAGCAGATCAATTTCAGTGTACCTGTAAAATAGACTGATAATGGATGCGAAAAAAATTAAGATAAGTATGAAAATGCTTGTCTTTGGTTTCCTGCTGATCGTTTGTTTCCAGCACACAGCATTTGCACAAGCTGCAGATACCACTTCGGCAGATGGAATTGAATTCACCGAAATTAAAGATACACAAACGGATACTCCGGTTAAGGCTGAGGCTGCTACTGTTCAGGCTCCTGTTTCTAAAGATACAGTGGCTGCTGTTAAAACAGGCAAAAAAGCCGCTAAAGGGGAGGAACAACAATCATTATGGGGCATCTTTATTGCAGGGTTTGTTGGTGGACTTGCCGCTTTGCTGATGCCCTGTATTTTTCCAATGCTGCCTTTAACCGTGAGCTTCTTTACTAAAGGCAGTGAGAAAGGTAAAGCCTTTGGACGTGCCGCTTTATATGGTTTTTTCATCATTATCATTTATGTGGTATTAGGGTTGCTTGTTACAGTGATATTTGGTGCTGATGCATTAAACAGTCTCTCTACCAATGGTATATTTAACTTCTTTTTCTTCCTGTTACTGGTTGCTTTCGGTGCCTCTTTTCTCGGTGCTTTCGAAATTACGCTTCCATCATCATGGGTTAATAAAATGGATGCCAACTCAGATAAAGGGGGGATAGCGGGATTGTTCTTTATGGCAGGTACGCTTGCCCTAGTTTCTTTCTCTTGTACAGGGCCTATTATTGGCACATTGCTGGTGCAGGCTGCTACAAGCGGAGCCCTTTTAGGTCCCGCGATTGGAATGTTTGGATTTTCTTTGGCTTTGGCTATTCCTTTTGCCTTATTTGCCTTGTTTCCATCTGCACTAAGTGCATTACCAAAGTCTGGTGGCTGGCTAAACAGTGTAAAAGTTGTCCTGGGTTTTCTGGAACTTGCATTTGCCCTTAAATTTTTAAGCAATGTTGATCTTGCTTATCACTGGGAATGGTTCGACAGAGAGATTTTTCTTGTACTCTGGATTGTGATCTTTGGTATGATGGGATTTTACCTTCTTGGTAAACTGAAATTTTCTCATGATAGCGAGGTTAAGTATATTTCAGTTCCAAGATTAATGATGGCTATTGTGGTGTTGGGCTTTACCATTTATATGGTCCCAGGTTTATGGGGCGCACCACTTAAATCGGTATCGGCTTTTCTTCCTCCTCAACAGACACAGGATTTTGATTTGTATACGCCTACGCTAATTCCAGGTGGCGGACAAGTAAACCATACCTCTGCAACGCCATCGTCAGGCCCCCATAAATATGCAGATATATTTCATGCGCCTTTAAATCTGGATGCTTTCTTTGATTACAATGAGGGACTGGCTTATGCTAAAAAAGTAAACAAGCCTATACTCATCGATTTTACAGGACATGCTTGTGTAAACTGCAGGAAGATGGAAGCGAATGTATGGCCGAATCCAGAGGTGTACAAGATGATCAGCGAAGAGTATGTACTGATCCAGCTGTACGTGGATGACAAAACTGAAGTAGCTGCTTCGGATGTGGTAACCACACCTCAAGGGAGGGTATTGAATACGATAGGAAAGAAATGGAGCGATTTGCAAACATCCAAGTTTCAATCCAATTCACAGCCTTATTATGTGCTCCTGGATTCAAAAACAGAAGCTCAGTTGGTAAAGGCCCAGGGAGCAGATTATGATGCTGCCAGTTATGCGAAGTTTTTAAAGAGTGGGCTTGATGCCTACCATAAATAAAGAGATTATCTATATGGTGGATGCTAATAGATTAATTTAGGTAAATAATGATTCAGAAAGGCCATCAATCGATGGCCTTTCTCGTTAATGATTCATTTTGACCAGGTAGACAGAAGAAATTGGGAGATCGTCGAATTGTATCTTGTTGTCTTGCTTTTCAAACCCATTTCTAATAAAAAAATCAAGTAAGATATTATCCGTAAATTCATTTAACCATACTGCATCATAAGCTTTGCAGACCTGTAGACATTTTTCGTACAAAGACTCTAATACACCAATCTCTGCGTAAGACTGAAGGATTCCAAAGTCGGCAATTCGGATGGCTTTTTTACTTGCAACTGATGCTGGACGAAGTCCTTTTGAGGTAACCCTGGCATAGCCTGCAGGCTTTTCATCTGCATATACAATTAGCCATTGATTAGACAGGCTGTTTACTTCTTCTACAAGGACCTTTTCTGTAAAATTTTCGGAAATATATTTTTCTAAAAGCTCTTCTTTTACCAGGCTCTGAAATTTTTCTTTAGCCAATTTCGTCCCTAGCCCCATTAAGTTTTCAATGCCATCTACCGTCGCTACTGTAAATTTTGTAATGATTTTTGCACTCATGATCTTGTTCTAAGGAAGCAAAGGTAATGGAGTTGTTCTTCCTAAAACAGTACACTTTATTAAGGAAAATGCAGTACAGAGTGCTGTGCTATCTTTCCGGCCTGCTTGAGGGAGTCTTCCTTGCTGGCCGATAGTTTATCTGCAAAGACCAGCCTGAAAAACTGGTTGTAGGCAGTTGAAAAAGAGAAAGTAGAACCAGGTGTAAACCTAATCCCTGTCTTTTCACTTTCGTTGTAAAATCTATTCATATCCGTATAGACCGGCATCTTTACCCAAAGATTGATGCCGCCTTCAGGCATTAAAACTTGAGTGCCTTCAGGAAAATACCTTGATAAAAGCTCTACAGTATGCCGGGCATTTTTTGCAAGCTGTAACTTGAAAGACCGAATGTGACGGTCGTAGCTCTCTGAGTCCAGTAGTTTACTAATGGTTTCCTGATAAATCGGAGATACAGAACTACCCAAAGCAAATTTAACCTGCTCTGCCTTTTCAAAGAATTTTCCGGCGGAAAGCCAACCCATGCGTATTCCAGGAGCTAGTGTTTTAGAATAGGAAGAATATGTCATGACCAGTCCGCTTTCGTCAAAGGATTTAATCGTGGAAGGTCTTAGTTTGCTGAAATTTAGGTCCCCATAAATGTCATTTTCGATCAATGGGATGCCGTAATGAAGTGCAATGGAAAGTAGTCTCTTTTTCTGTTCATCCGAAAAAAGCAAACCAGTGGGGTTTTGAAAGTTTGGCGTAACCAGGATAGCACGAACGTTTACCTTAGCAAAGGTATTCCACAAACTGGTAAAGTCAGGTTCTTTTCCCTGGATTAGAGGTATTTCTATTACTTTAAGTCTCAGCACCCTGATCACTTCAAGGGCAGAGAAGATGCATGGGTTTTCTACTGCGATAATGTCACCGGGTTGGCATACGGAGGATAAGGCAATATATAATGCCTGCAGTGCTCCGTCTGTTATCAGAAGTTCATCTGGATTGAATGTAGTATGGTATCTTCCTGCTCTTTTTGCAATACTGTTCCTGAGCTTTGCCGAGCCATTTGGAGGATAGTATCTTAAAAGTCCCGCGCCTTGTTCTCTAATCACTTGTTGCATGGTTCGAAGCAATAATTTTTGAGGAATAAAAAGATCGCCTGGAGCTGCAACGTTAAATTCTGTCAGGCGTTTTCCGGTATTCCGTAAAGAAGTTGTCAAATGAAGATTATGTTTAAAAACAGCATCCCTTACTGGTGGAAGTGAGGGAGGAGCAGTAGAGGTGTCCTGCTTCTCATTGACATAATATCCTGATTTGGATATACTTTTTACTATTCCTTTGATTACCAGGTATTCGTAGCCTTGTTGTACAGTACTCATACTGATTCCGTATTTTTGTCCTATTTCTCTTACAGAAGGGAGTTTGTCTCCACGCTGATATATGCCGTCGGTGATTAGTCCTTCAATTACAGATGTAAATATTTCGTACTTATAGGATTTCATAAATGACCTTTACCGGATGTTAATAAGTAATTAAGGTGTGAAAGGGCAAGGTACAAATCGTAAAAGGTATTCTGATGTTGGAAGAGCAGAAATAAATATGGATATTGGACATGAATTTTCAATTTTCACATTACAGATAAAAAGTTGGGCTTAAAAATCATTCATGATGAAAATACACTGATTGAAAAAGTAGCAGAGGGCGATCAGCAGGCTTTTACTTTTCTTTTCAGAAAACATCATGGGATTGTGTACAGATTTGCACTTAAGCTTACCCGGTCTGAAACACTTGCAGAAGAAGTTGTTCAGGATATATTTATGAAAATATGGCTGAAAAGAACCGAATTGTCTGGCATTGAAAATTTTGGCGCTTTTCTGAACCGGATCACCAGGAATCATGCTTACAATCTTTTGAAACGCCTTACTATGGAGGCTATGGTAAATAAGAATCTCAAAGCAGAATTTACTGAATCTACGGAGAATACCCAGGAATCTATTGATTATAATGCCTCTGCTGAAATACTGAAAAGGGCAATTGACCTGCTGAGTCCACAACAAAAAAAGGTTTACTTTTTATGCCATGTGGAAGGGCTTAAATATGAGGAGGCAGCTAAAAAGCTCAACATTTCTGCAGGTACGGTACATTCCCATATGAAACAGGCCTTACAAAGCATCAGAACACATTTTAAAAATTCAGATGCCCTGATATTTCTGCTGTTGTATTTGTACAAATAATTTTTTAAAAAAAAGCATCTTTCAACTACCCCGAATTTCCCTGCCAGTTGTCAATACAATTGAACCCGGGGAAAAATCAATCAGATAAAGCCCTGTTTCAGAGATTTAATGAGCGCAACGAGACTTAAACATTTATTTCGGTTATATACTGAGGATTCGATGACTGAAGAAGAAACATTAGAGTTCTTTAGTTATGTTCATGATCCTGTATATGCCGGAGTAGTAAAGCAGATTCTGGGGTCAAGTATGGAAGAGGAAATTACAGGTAAGGATTTAGGTTTTCCTGTACAGGACCGCCTGCTCGCCCATATTTTCTCGCGGGATCTACCTGTAAAAAGAAAAAAATCTATATCCTGGTTAAAATATGCTGCTGCGGTTTTATTTGTCATTTCGATAGGGTCATACTTTTTCTTCAACAAGTTCCATATTCCGGATACTCAGCATCAGTACAGCAAAAATAACATCCAGCCTGGAAAAAATAAGGCCATATTAACCCTGGCAGATGGTTCCAATATTATTCTGGATGATGTCAGAGAAGGAGAGATCACCAGACAAGCTGGTTTTAGTATTTCAAAAAAGAGCAATGGTCAAGTGGTGTATACCGCCGTTCCTAATCTTTATAATGTTAAAGGTACTAATGCCATAAATACAATTTCTACACCAAGGGGCGGACAGTATCAGGTGGTACTTCCTGATGGGAGCAAGGTTTGGCTAAACGCAGCATCCAGTTTAAAATTCCCTGCTGTATTTGCTGCAGGACAACGGAAGGTGGAGTTGTCTGGAGAAGCCTATTTCGAAGTTTCTAAAGATAAAACAAGACCATTTATAGTTAATACCGGTAAACAACAGGTTGAGGTACTAGGTACCCATTTTAATATCAGTAGTTACGCTGAGGAATCCAGTACCAGGACTGACCTGTTTGAAGGAGCTGTTCGTGTAACAGTGCTTAGCGGCTCGGGGCAGAAACAGGAGGTGGTTTTAAAACCTGCTCAACGGTCCATTGTGCAGGATAATAAGATTTCTGTCCAGCCATCTGTTGAAAAAGAGGCCTTGGCGTGGAAAGAGGGGTATTTTATGTTTAATCATGAAAGCATAGAAAGCATTATGAGAAAAGTAGCCCGCTGGTATGATGTTGAGATCCTGTACAAAGGTGATGTACAACGCGAAACCTTTATAGGCAGGGTATCTAAATACGAAAATGTTGCAGAATTACTAAAGGTTCTGGAGCGTACGGAAACCATTCATTTTAAAATTGAAGGCAGGAAGATTATCGTTTCGCCCTAAGCTCTCAAATAAACCAATTGATAACCAAAAACCAACAAACATGATCAAAATGATACCTGATTAAATCCTGAAAAAAAGTATCCGACATAAAAAGGCCAGGAGTCTCTCACCACTCCCAGCCGATAGTTCGGGTACACCTGTCGTTTAGGGCAGGAAAGAAAAACTATACCAATAGATTATCAACACACCCAAACCAACGTAAAAGTATGAATTATTCTATGCTTTTAGCCCCACTGTGTAAAAAGCGGGGGCTAATTACCAAAACAATTTTAGTTATGAAACTAATTGTTTTCCTTATTGCCTTTACCTGTTTACAGGTTAGCGCAACAGGATACGCACAAAAAATATCTGTCACTAAGAAAAATGCTTCTTTGGAAGAAGTTCTAAGTGCCATAGAAAGCCAAAGCGGATATACCGTTCTGTTTAATACGAATGTTTTACAGAGAGCAAAAGCTGTAACCATTAATTTGAAGAACAGCTCTTTAACAGATGCTCTGGATGCTGTCTTTGCAGGCCAGATGCTTACCTATACCATAGACAACAAAAGCATTGTTGTTAAAAACAAAACATTGTCTCTTGTAGATCAGGCTATCCAGTACTTTAAGGCCATTGATGTCAAAGGGGTAATATTGGACGAGGGAGGAGGACCTCTGCCAGGAGCAACCGTACAGGTTAAGGGGGCAAAAAAAATGGTATTTACCAATAACAAAGGTGAATTTACCTTGAATGATGTGGAAGAGGATGCAGTGCTTGTCATTTCATATGTAGGTTACCTACCCAAGGAACTCAAAGCCAGGAAGGATTTGGGGGCTATCGTTTTAAAAATGGCAGATGGACAGTTGGAGGAAGTTAATGTTGCGGTGGGTTATGGTGCGGTTAAAAAACGTGATTTGACCGGAGCCGTTTCTTTGGTAAATGTGGAAGAGATGCAAAAGCAACCGGCGTTTAGCCTTGATGTTGCTTTGGCTGGCCGCGCGCCGGGTGTGATGGTTGTCAAGTCGTCGGGAGCTCCGGGTGCAGATGCCTCTATCAGAATCCGTGGAGCATCTTCTGTATTTGGTGTAAATGAACCGTTATATGTGATTGATGGTGTGCCAATTCAGATTGGACAAGGAAATGGAACGGATACCTATAGAAGTACGAAGTCATTTCAAATCTCCCCTCTGGCGGCTATCAATCCAGACGACATTGAACGCATAGATATTCTGAAGGATGCTTCGGGGACCGCTATCTATGGATCCAGAGGTGCCAATGGTGTTATTTTAGTGACTACCAAAAAAGGAAAGGGTAAACCTACATTGACCTTAAGTTACCAGGGTATGGTGGATCGGTTTATCAAAGATTTTGATATGTTGAGTTCAGATGAGCTGTTTCAGGTAGCCACTCAAGCTTACAAGAATGCCGGAGCCACTTTTCCAACTGATTTTCTGCAGTACAAAGGTGTAAGCACCGATTGGCGTAAGCTGGTTACACGGAATAGCTATTCCAATATGCTGAATTTGGGTTTGCGAGGTGGGATAGGTAATGGTCAAACCAATTACTCCTTTTCAGCCAGTATGAACAACCAGGCTGGTGTCATTAAAGGAAGTAATATTGATCGCTATAATATTCGCGGCAATATAGAATCAGAAGTAGTCAAACTGGTTAAAGCAGGCGCAAATATTAATTATTCTAAAAACATCTCCAACGGAGCATCCAGCACCTATTACTATAATATCGCCAGTTACAGACCGGATATTCCGGTATTTGACAAAAATGGCAGATATGCAACAACCATTGATAGTGTACAAGGAAACCCTGTGGCAAAAACACTTTATACAGACAAACTTACCGGAGATAATCTGCTTGCTTCCTTATTTGCTGAGGCAAGGCCATTTGAGTTTTTACGTTTAAGATCCACACTTTCTTATAATCAGACAGATAATGTTACCATCAATTATACACCGAGTTTCGATCCGTTTGAAATAAGAAATGGAAGAAAAGGAAGTCGTAAAGATAACTATTTGAAATTCAGCTCTTTGATTTTTGATAATACGGCTACGTTTGATAAATTTTTTGGAAAGCATTATGTGAATGCAATGGTCGGTGCTTCTTTTACTTCAGATAGAGGTACATCCTTGAAATTAGAGTCTGTCAATTTTCCCGATGACAATATACTGAATAACCTGGGCTCTGCCGGATCCATGCTAAGTTATGCATCAGGTGGGACCCTGAGTGGCTTGCAATCTTATTTCGCAAGGGCCAATTACAATTACAATGGGAAATATTATTTCACTTTTACGGCACGTACAGATAAGTCTACTAAATTCGGGCCAAACAACCAATGGGCGTTTTTCCCATCAACAGCCTTTTCCTGGAGGATTTCAGAAGAGTCATTCCTGAAAAAATACAAATGGATATCAGATTTGAAAGTCAGGGCATCAACAGGCAAATCAGGTACGGCGAACCTGGGTGACTGGCTTTATAGGACATTCTTTTCTGCCGGAACATTCTATAATGGTCAAAATGGCGTAACAGTGGATGGGGTGCCTAACCCTAGCATTCGGTGGGAAACGACAAATCAGACAGATCTGGGATTAGATTTTGCGTTTTTAGGCAATAGAATCCGCGGATCCGTGGATGTGTATCGTAAATATACAAAGGATCTGGAGTTACAGATTCCGATTCCATTTGAAACGGGTTCCAGTAAGCAGACTGTCAATGTCGGAGACATTTCCAATAAAGGATTTGAATTTGTAATTGGCGGTGATGTGGTAAGCAAAGATAAATTTAAATATACCACCGATATTAATTTTAATATGAACCTCGGCCGCTTGGAAAAACTAAATGGAGGTTCAGCTACTGTATTGAGAGATCTTAAGGAAGGCGATGCTTTAGGTAGTGTTTTTGGCTATCGGGTGGCAGGAATTTTCCAAACACAAGCCGAGATTACTGCACTGAATCAGGCTTCTCCTATTGGCCGGTATCAATCGCTCAAGACCGCAGCTGGCGATTTTAAATTTGTAGATGTCAATGGAGATGGAACTATTTCAGACGCTGACAGAGTGAAATTAGGTAATGCCGAGCCAAAATTCTTTGGCGGATGGAACCATGTCCTTCGTTATGGTGGATTGGAAGGTTCCTTTTTGTTCTATTTTGCCTGCGGTCAAAAACTACAAAATGGAGCAAAAGCCAGCGGAGGAATTTATTCCTCTAATGTAAACTATTACCGGTCAGTTTTGAATGGATGGTCTGAGGATAATAAAAATACGGATTTGCCAAGAAATGTGTATGGTGATCCAAATCAAAATGGACGTGCATCTGATTACTTTATTCAGGACGGATCATTCCTGAAACTAAAAAACATCCAGGTAGCATATTATATCAATCCGGCTAAATGGATGAAACAACAAGTCAATCAAATCAAATTGTATGCCGGAGTAACTAATTTGTTTGTTTTGACCAAGTACGATGGCCCTGACCCGGAAATCGGTACATCAACAGGTTCCGGCCTTTTAGCGGGAGGATATGATGGTGGAGCTTATCCATCCACAAGAACATTTAATTTTGGCTTTAACATTACTTTCTAACATGAAAAAGAGATATTTATCATATGCAATGGCATTTCTTTTTGCCTTATCGCTACAAGCATGTAGCCTTGTTGATGTGACCACTATTGAGCCCCCTTTCAAATTGAGTGAAGAAAACGTGATCACCGATATCCCGTCTGCTAACAAAGTTTTAACTGGAGCTTATGCACAACTACATTCCTTTAGCTTGATTGTTGATGAACCCGGTGTTACAGGGTGTATGGGCATAAGTTTTGATGTCGGTAGTTCTGGCGGTCCTAGTTATCAGCAATTTGCAGACAACGATGTAAAACCTGATAACTCAACACTCTCTGGGATTTATACAAGTTGGTACTATTTAGTTAACCTCAGCAGCCATGTCATTGAAAAAACCAGCCTTTTGTCTACCACTGATCCAAGGAAGAATGAGATTCTTGCTGAAGCCAGTTTTTTGAGGGCTTTAAGTCATTTTTCGATATTGAGATTATACGGACAGTTTTACGACATCGCTTCTCCCTACGGAATTGTTACCTGGGATGCACCAGCTAAAGATATTGTTCCAAAACCCCGATCTACGGTTAGCGAATCTTATGCTCAAATTGAGAAAGATTTAAAATTTGCCATCGCAAACGCAGCACAGTATTCTACCGCAAAATTTGCCTCCAAGCAAGCGGCCAATATGCTGCTTGCCAAAGTATATCTCTACAAGAGGGATTATATTCAGGCTGCCCAATATGCCGCTGCAACTATCGATCAGAGAGGGAATGCGAAGCTGGAAGATAAATTTGCGGATGTTTTTACAAAATGGTTCAATTCAAAAGAAGCTTTACTGGCTCCTCCATTTGATGATAAAAATGAACGTAACAACAAAGCTTTTGCGTTCAGATCTTATGTGCTTCCAAAGAATTCTTACTTCCAGTTATTAGCAGGTGATCCTAGACAAAGTGTTACGATTTATTTTACAGCGCCGCCGGGTAACCTGATCCGGAATGGTAAATTTAACAATACCTCGATTAATGGTCAGGCTTTAACTGCAAACACGGAGTATTACTTAAGGTTGTCGGAGGCTTATTTGATTTTAGCCGAAGCTTTAATCAGAAATGGAAACCCTGCTGATTTAGCTAAAGGCAGGGACATGATCAATGTAATCCGTGCCCGTGCTGGTGCAACTTTAATTCTATCTTCCGTCCAGACAAAAGCTGAATTGTTACAAGCTGTCTTGAAAGAAAAACAATTGGAATTAGGTTGTGAAAGTGGAGAAGAATGGTATGATTTAGTTCGGTTTTCGATTGAAGGAGATATCAATATCGTAAACTATAAGCCAAACCTAACCAGCAAAACCAGATACATCGTTCCTATTCCAATTGCCAGCATAAAAGCAGGAAATAACGTAGTTAAACAAAATCCAGGTTACGAATAGATTAAAAAAATAATTAAAAAAATATTCTGATGAAATCAATAATTACCTGTCTTTTCCTGTTTGTCGCGATAAGTCTGCAAGCACAGGAAGAAATCAATTTTAATTCCAATTCCTCCTGTGCTGAAGCAAGGGAGAAATCTGTAAAAGAACACAAACTCATCTTTATAGATTGCTATACCTCCTGGTGCGGACCATGTAAATGGATGGAGAAAAACGTATTCATACAACCAGCTGTTTACAATTATTACAATACAAATTTTATTAACCTGAAGCTTGATATGGAAAAAGGAGAGGGGATTGAGATGAAGAAAAAGTATAACGTCCAGTCTTATCCAACCTATCTGTTTGTGAATGATAAAGGGGAGATTATACATCGTACTGCTTCAAGAATGACTGCAGAAGAATTTCTTGCAGAAGCAAAACTGGCCAGCGATCCTAAGAAAAATTCGGCGGCTTTAAAAGCAAAATACGATAGCGGTACCCGTGATCTGCCCTTTCTGATGGATTATTATCTGGTGTTGAAGAAATCTGACCGCGGTGCATCTGAAAAAATAGGTGCAGAGGTTACAGATAAGGTACAAGAGTCCAATTTAGCAACAGCTTTAGGATGGAAAATCATCAACAATCTGGCGAGGGCAAAAGATGACAAGCTTGGGGCCTGGTTTATGCAGCATAAAGATAAAATAACGGCTTATTCAACGGCAAAAGAACGCGATGCGCTCACCGACAGGCTCATCAGTAATTCACTGTATGGAAAGATGAGAAGCGGGGATGAAAAAGGTTTTTTCTCAGAACTGCAACATTTTAAAGCATCTCCAGACCTAAACCGTCAAAAACAAGGGATTATGCTGGAGGCGGATTATTACCAGGAACAAAAGAATGTAACTGCTTACAATAAATTGACTTCTGCAGCTTTAAATGGTTTGTTAAAAGATGATGCGGAGAAACTGAGCTTTCTTGCGCGCAGGGCTGATATGAAGGGAGACAGTAATGCTGCATTACTTCCACAGGCTTATCTGATGGCGAAAAGAGCTATGGAGCTGGAGCCTGAAGAATACAGTACGGTGAGTACTTTTTCAAGAGTTTGTTTATCCATGAAGAAAAAAGAGGAAGGACTGATCGCAGCAAAGAAGGCACGCCAATTGGCTGATGCGGAGACTTCCAAGATTCAAAAGCTGGCGCAGAACGTTATTGATGAATTAAATCAACTATAGTTCTGGTCATAAAAATAAAGAGCCCTGTCCGCTACTTACCGGTCAGGGCTCTTTGCTTTTAAAAAGGAATTTTTAACAGCGCAAGAAACGGGTTAGTATTAGCTGTTGATTTTCTAATTTTGCAGGATGAGTTCTTCTGTCATTTTTGAATATCCTTTTCCTGAACAGTTTAGTTTCAAAGAATGTCTATGGTTCCTAGACAGAAATTATGATGACTGCATGCATCAGCTTTCCCCTGATTCCGTTACCAAGGTTATAAAAGTGAACGGGAGGCCTTTTTTAATTAGGGTCAGTGCCATAAATTCTATACTACAGGTTCATCTTTTGGGAGACAGAGCTCTGGAAGAAGACCGTTCTGCAATAATCAGTTATGTGAAAAACTGGTTTGATCTGGACAGGGATCTTTCTGATTTTTACAAATTGCTGCTCAAAGACAGCCAGCTTGATTATATGACCCAAGCCTATTTTGGTTTACGGCTGGTCAGTATTCCTGATTTGTTTGAGGCCCTTTGCTGGGGAATCATAGGACAGCAGATTAATCTGACTTTTGCTTATAAATTGAAAAGAAAACTGGTGGAACAATATGCCGAGCCAATAGGCTTCGAAAATAAGTTTTATTATTCGTTTCCATCCAGCAGTGCATTGTCAAATGCTTCAATGGAAGATTTAAGGGCTATGCAGTTCTCCCAGAAAAAGGCCGAATACCTGATTGGGATTGCTACCGCCTTTGAAAAAGGAGAGATTTCTGAAGTAAAATTAAGGAACATGGCTTCGCTTAAAGACAAACAGGCAGCCCTCACCTCTATCCGGGGTATAGGCTTATGGACAGCAAATTATGCGCTGATGAAATCTTTTAGGGAACCTTCCTGCATTCCTTATGGCGATGCAGGCTTGATTAATGCCTTGCTCCGTCATGAAATCATTAGCCGAAAGGAAGAGGCACAGCATATGGATGCCTTTTTTA
The DNA here is from genome assembly GCF_003061025.1 of Pedobacter sp. HMWF019. Taxonomy (GTDB): domain Bacteria; phylum Bacteroidota; class Bacteroidia; order Sphingobacteriales; family Sphingobacteriaceae; genus Pedobacter. The sequence goes on from NZ_QAIL01000050.1 coordinate 14,877, forward strand.
AGCCATATGAGGGATGGGAAAGTTATCTGGTATTCTATTTATGGCGCAGTTTATCCGTGAATGTCTAACAGATCATGTAACGCTTATATATCAGCAAAAAGAAATATAGAAAATGTAAGAGAAATCAAAGTAAATTTACCAGCAAAACTATAAGAAGTTACGCCAGCCCTATGGAAGAAAAAAAGAAGGAAAAGAAAGCCAGCATATTCAGTCTGCTCATACCTTATAAGAAATTAATCTTTCTGCTGATATTCTTAGCGTTATTAAGTAATGGGATCAATCTATTGCTTCCTAAAATTATAGCAAGTGGAATTGACGCGTATACAAATGGCACCTTCCAGCTTCGACCAGTTCTGGCAGGGTTTTCAGTAGCCATTATCCTGGTTTTTGTTTTTACCTATTTGCAAAGCATTGTCCAGACCTATGCTTCCGAGCGGGTAGCTAAAGATCTCAGGACCCGGCTTTCTGATCAGATTTCGAGACAAAGTCATGCTTATATTGAAAAAGCCAATCCTTCCAAACTGTTGACCAATTTAACGGCCGATACAGATTCCATTAAAATGTTTGTGTCCCAGGCCATCGTATCTATCGCCTCGTCTATTTTCCTGATTGTAGGTGCCAGTATTTTGTTACTCCTCCTTAACTGGAAGCTGGCATTGGTTATTATAGCAATTATCCCCATCATAGGAGGGGCTTTTTTTATGGTACTTCGTAAAGTTAAAGTATTGTTCAAGAAAAGCCGGGAAGTGATTGACTGGCTGAATAAAGTCATTAATGAGAGTATTTTAGGCTCTTCACTCATCCGTGTCATTAATTCCCAACAGCTGGAGTACAATAAATTTTTGGATGCCAATACCCAGGCAAGAGACCTTGGATTGGGTATCCTGCGTTTGTTTGCTGGCTTGATCCCGGTTATCATCTTTGTAGCCAATATGGGCGGCCTTGCTATCCTGGCACTGGGAGGGCATTTTGTAATTCAGGGAACCATGTCTCTAGGAGAATTTGCAGCCTTCAACAGCTATCTTGCTTTGCTGATCTTTCCAATTCTTGTGATCGGGTTTATGAGCAATGTGATTGCCCAGGCTACGGCTTCCTATCAGCGGATAGAAACGGTTCTGAATACCGAAGAAGTTCCTGAAAGCGGTACGATTACAGAGGTATTGTCCGGAGCTGTAGAGATGAGAAATGTTTCCATTTCTTATGGCCAAAAGCCAGCTTTAAAAGGAATTTCCTTTAGCCTTAAGGCCGGCTCTAAAACTGCGGTTATCGGTCCAACGGCAGCAGGAAAAACTCAGCTGTTGTATATTCTCACCGGGTTAATTCCTCCTGAATCGGGAGAAGTCCTGTTCGATGGGCATCCTATCGAAGATTATCAGCAGGAAGCTTTTCACCAGCAGGTTGGTTTTGTTTTTCAGGATAGTATTATGTTCAATCTGAGTATCCGGGAGAATATTGCGTTCAGTGATACGGTCACAGACGAATCGCTCGAAAAGGCTATCAAAACCGCTGAACTGAAAGAGTTTATTAACGGCTTGCCAGATAAACTGAATACGATAATTTCAGAGCGGGGATCCAGCCTTTCCGGCGGACAGAAACAACGGATTATGCTGGCCAGGGCATTGGCTGTAAACCCTAAAGTATTACTGCTGGATGATTTTACCGCCAGAGTAGATACCAATACAGAACAAAGGATTTTGGCTAATGTGCAACAAAATTATCCGGGTTTGACCTTACTTTCCGTTACCCAGAAAATTGCTGCTGTAGAGCATTATGATAAAGTTATCGTATTGATGCAGGGCGAAATAATAGCAGAGGGAACACATGCGGAGCTGATGAAAAGCAGTCCGGAATATGTTCAGATCTACACTTCACAACAGAGTACCAGCAATTATGAATTACAATCTTAATCAGACCACAGGCCAGGAGGAAAAGAAGTCGACCTTAAAGGCGGTTAAAAAACTTCTTCAGCTCATTAGTCATGAGAAAAAGAACCTTCTTAAAGCACTGGTAACCATTCTAATTAACTCAGGTTTACTCTTGCTAGGTCCTTTTCTAATTGGCCATACGATCGATACCTATGTAAGGACAAAACAATACCATGGAGTATTGGTCTTTTCCGGTATCCTATTGGTGATGTATTTGATCACCCTGATCACCGGTTACACACAAACGAAGTTAATGGGAGGGGTGGGGCAACGCATGCTGTACACGCTGAGAAATGCGATATTTAATAAACTTCAGGAACTACCGGTAGGTTTTTTTAATCAGAATAAAGCAGGTGATCTGATCTCGCGGGTAAATAATGATACCGATAAACTGAACCAGTTTTTCTCTCAGTCACTGATGCAGTTTATTGGCAGTATTGTGACGATGATCGGTGCCGGAATCTTTCTGTTGGTGATCAATTTTAAACTTGGCGCTGCGGCACTGTTGCCTGCGGTATTTATTTTGATCTTTACTGCGGTGCTTTCTCCCTGGGTGAAGCGTAAAAATGCAGTCAATCTCAAAAGTACAGGGGGAATGAGTGCCGAAATTCAAGAGAGTCTGAATAACTTTAAAGTCATTATCGCCTTCAACCGCCGGGACTATTTTAGAAAAAAGTTTGATGAAGCCAACCGGCAAAATTATAAAACAGCTATTGGAGCAGGTCTTGCCAATAATATCTTTATGCCTGTTTATGGAATGTTATCGAGTTTCGCCCAACTTATTGTGTTGTTGTATGGCATCCATCTGATTTCCATAGGAGAGTTTACTATCGGTTTATTGGTGAGTTATTTGTCTTATGCTACAAATTTCTATAATCCTTTGAGACAGCTGGCGGCTCTGTGGGCAAATTTCCAGGTTGCCATGGCAGGTTGGGATAGGATTTCTCAAATACTTTCGCTGGAAAGCGATTTGCAGCAGGTAAAAGCGGAAAAACAAGAACCGGGAGCTGCCCTGCTGGAATTCAGGAATGTGCATTTCTCTTACGACCAAAATCAGGAAATCCTGCATAACATTAGTTTTAAACTGGATCGCGGCAAAACCTATGCTTTAATTGGACCTACTGGTGGAGGCAAGACCACTACAGCTTCTTTGATTGCTCGATTATATGATGCAACTAAGGGTATGGTATTGTTAAATGGAAGAGATATCCGTTCTTTTACACCTGAGGAGCGGACACAGAAAATCGGATTTATTTTACAGGAACCTTTCTTGTTTTCAGGAACAGTAAAAGACAATATTCTGTACGGGAACAGCCACTATAAAGATTATTCTAATGCGCAACTGGAGGAAGTGATCCATGCTTCTAATCTGGAAGAGTTGCTGGCTATTTTTGATGAAGGACTGGAAACCAAAATCACGTCGGGTTCAGATAGCATTAGCCTTGGGCAAAAGCAGCTGATTGCTTTCATGAGAGCTGTCCTAAGGAAACCAGAATTGCTGATCCTGGATGAAGCGACCGCGAATATTGACACGATCACAGAGAAATTGCTGAGTAATATTCTAAAAAAACTTCCTAAAGAAACAACTCAGGTCATCATCGCACACCGGTTGAATACGATAGAAAATGCAGATGAGATCTTTTTTGTCAATTCAGGAGAAGTGACCCGGGCAGGTACCCTGAGCCATGCTATGGATATGCTGCTGGGGCATAAAAGAGTGAGTTAGAAAATAGAGAGGCCATTAAGAATCAGCAAGCTCTTAATGGCCTTAATTTATATTAAGCTGTTGGTCTGCAATGGTGTTTTTTCAAGTGTATTTGCAGTTTGGTATAAGGCTCTGGGAATATGGAAGCAGCCTTTCCATTTTCCGCCTTTTAGTGGTAAAAGTACCTCCCCCTGACGATTTAGGTAACCGAACCATTCCCCGCCATTTTCTTTATCTCTGAATTTATTCCAGGTATAATGATGGAGTTTTTCAAACCAGGAGCGACATTCTTCACTACCCGTTAAATGATAGCCTTTAGCCATGCAAACCAGCGCTTCTACATGAACCCACCAAAGCTTTTGGTCCCATTCCAGTTGTTGTACAGGATGGTTTTTAGCATCCATAAAATAGAAAATTCCGCCGTGTTCTTTATCCCATCCATATTCCAGGGCACGAAAGGCAATTTTTAAAGCTTTTTCGATCAGTTTTTTATCGTTTAATCTTACGCCCAGATCCATAATGAACCACATGGCTTCTATGGTATGACCTGGATTAATACTTCGCCCTTCATAAGAATCTGAGAAACTGCCATCTGGTGCCACATTTTCAAGGATCAGTCCGGAGTCTTTTTGATAAAAGACTTCCATCACTTCATAGATCACTTCATCAATCAATTCACTGATGATTTTCTGATCCAGCAAATGTTCAATTTCGAGGGAGAGATTACAAAGGATCATCGGAAGGGCAAAATTCTTTAATGGCCTGGTATTTGGGAAAGCCTTGCTGTATTTGCCCTTTGGATTTTCCCTTCTTTTCAGAATATTGAAGAAGGTATCTCTGGCAATCTGAGCGTATTCGTCCTGACGACTGATTTTATACAATGCTCCAAAACCCATAGAGGCGAAGCAATCTGAAAAAATATTGTAGGCTTGAATTAAAGGCTGACCTGCTTTGTTAAATGAAAAATACCAGTTTCCCTTGTTATCTCGGCCATATTTTTTCATGAAATCTGCCCCATGTTCCGCAATTTGAAGCCATTCTGTGTTTTCCCCTAATTTATCATAAAGCATAGCGTAGGTCCAGATTTGTCTGCCTTGCAGCCAGCAAAATTTATCTGTATCGTATACATTTCCAAACTGGTCAAGGCAGGTAAAGTAACCACCATGTTCTCGGTCTATAGAATTTTTACTCCAGAAGGGGATAATGTTGTTTAATAGTTCGTCTTTATAGGTTTTACTGTAATTGTTCATTTATATATGTGAAATTATAGAGTTTTGATATACTCCAGGTAACGATTGTAGAGGTGGTGTGCTTGTATATAAGCGGATTGTGGGCTCATAAAGTGGGAGAATTCAAAAGTAATGGCTTTGTCGTAACCTGCTTTGCGGGCTGCTTCCAGCTTCAGTCTGAGCTTTTCAAATTTGATTGGCAAAAATTTAATGGGCATGTCCCGGTCAAAACTTTCGGCATTAGTCCAGCATTGCAAGCCAAACTGATCGGCCATTTTTTTATTGACTTCAAAAAAATCGCTAAGCTCATGGTAATCTACGTGCCCGTCCTGGAAAGCTACAGCATCAATAGAACCTTTTAAACCGGCAAAGATTTCTGACCATTCCTGTTCATGGATTTTCAGGGATACTGCATCCTCCTTAGTTAGTCCGGAGGAAGAAGCCAGGATGGCCTTTTTACCGTCTATCCAGGGTGAGATCAGTGTAGGTAAGCCGCCGCTTACCCCTTTGCACTGGAGTCCGAGGGTATTGAAGGCATCTGTAGCTCCTTTGGTCTTCCTGCTGATCTCCATGCTCAGATACCAGCCGCCAAAACTTTCGTGGTGGCCATATCTCTGCCAGACTTCATCAATCACGTAACGATTGGCATCAATCTCCTGATCCAGGTTTCCACTGTCCCAGTAATGGCCACTGTCGTAGAGGCCAAAGTAAAACCGCATACCATGAAGGTCTGCGAGTTCGAGGAAGAGCTCTACCAGGTCTATCGGCGGGGCGTAACACCCATAATGCTGCTGAAGGTATGTTGAAGGATAAGTAATAAACCTTCGGTAGCCGCTGCGGATCAGGATAACGGTATCTATTCCTGCCGCTTTCATATGTTTGAAATCCTGTTCCCATTCGTTCCTTCCCCAGTTTTGATGGGGGATGTCATGGGATATTTCGTCTATAAATGTTCCGGTGATCTTCATAAGTATTTCTCACTTTTTAAATAATTAACCCAATCTATATAGGCGCTGGCTTTCAGATGTACGCCATCGGGGGTAATGTCTTTTCTTAATTTACCGGCTTCATCCTGAAAAATCGGGCAGATATTTATATAGGTAACCTGTTCTTCGACGGCCATCGCTTTAATCTTCTCGTTCAGCAATGGAACCAATTTATTACGTTCCTTCGTATACGGCTCTTTGGTCATTTCTTCATTGATGGGCAAGGTACTTTCGATATAAATCTTTGTTTTCGGAGATTTCAGTTTAATCAACCGGATGATCCTTTTGTAATTGTTTACGCTGACCTCATTGGGTAGCTTCCTAAACAAGTCGTTAATACCATCCATTAAAAAGATGGCCCTTGGCTTTGCCGCCAGAATTCTATCCATCCTGGCTAAAATACCAAAGGAATTATCTCCCCCAACGCCTCTGTTGATGATGGGATAAGCTGAATCAGATAAGATCTCCTGCCATTCACCGCGTTCTGTAATGCTGTTTCCTAAAAAGACGATGGCATTTTTTGGGATAGACATTTTATCAAAATATTCAATCCTTTGCTGGTAGTAGCTGTTGGCATAATTACTATCGATCTTAACAGTTTGTTGTGCTGCGGCATTTGCAGCGCAGATGACCATGACGCACAGGATCAAACTGCTATATTTCGCCTCTTTTATCATAATAAATGTTCTTTCTTTAAATAATCTGCCCAAAGGATATATGCTGCGGATCTAAGATGCAGGCCATCAATACTTAATTCTTTTTTTAACGCCCCGTCTTGATTTGCAAAAACTGCATGCAGATCTACATAACGCAATTTGTAAGTATTGCAAAGTGCTTTTAACCCTTCGTTTAAAGCTAGTATCTTGGAATTAGAAAGTTTTTCGTACGACTTTGGCAGCATCGGAATATTTACGGGCAATACACTCTGAAAATAAACTTGTGTTGCGGGCGATTCCGCTTTAATCTTTTTAATCATACGCAGATAATTCGCTAGGATAACCTCATTTGGAGTACCTCTTTTCATATCATTAATACCAGACAACAAAAAGATTTTCAGCGGTTTTGAGGCTAAAATTTCATCTAAACGGGCAAGGATGCCATAGGTCACATCGCCACTAATCCCTCTGTTGATGACGTGTTTGTTCGGAATCAATTCCTGCCACTTTCCTCCTTCGGTAATGCTGTTTCCAACGAAGACAATTTCTTTCTTTTGATTGGGCATCTTTTTGAAAAAATCCAGTCTTTGTAGATAATGCCCGTTGGCATAATTACTGTCTATGTCAATGGTTTCTTGAGCATTCGCATAAAAGGGACCGGAAAGGAATAAGAGTCCGGTAAGTAATAATTTGTTCATTTTCAATTTATTTATACATGTTATACCATCATTGTACGGCTACATCCGCGGCTGGCTCTTCTGTTAACGGCATTAGGGGCACCAGCCAGGTAACTATAAAAGCAGGAATTGTAGCGATCAGTACCCAAATAAAAAATTCTTTATACCCCAGATGATCGCTCAGCAAACCACTGATCATCGAGGGGATCATAAAGCCCAGGTTCATTAGTCCGCTGCCAAAAGCATAGTGGGCCATCTTGTATTTCCCGGGGGCAATATTTTGCATCATAAACAGGATCAGGCCGACAAATCCGTAACCGTAACCAAAATATTCTATAGCCACAGCTGCAGCGATGATATACAAATCGTGTGGCATGGTCACAGCCAAAAACGCATAAGCGGCAAAGGGAAGGTTAAAAAAAGCGCATAAAATCAACAGGGTCTTCTTGGTTAAACCCTTATTAGATACATAATAACCGGCCACAATAGAGCCCAGTACAAACGCAATCGATCCAAAAACCCCGTAAAGCAGACCTATTTCAGAAGTACTTAAACCCAGTCCACCACTCTCCCGCGGTGCTTTAAAAAATAAGGGTACAATTTTAATGGCCTGCCCTTCAGCAAAGCGGTAGAAAACAATAAAACACAAACTAAACCAGATGTTTTTCTTTTGAAAAAAGGTGGCGATCACATCTTTTAGGGTAACAAAGCCCTCTTTAACAGAACTTACCTTTTTTGTTTCTTCACCTGCTGGCAAAACCCGCATGTTGTATAGCCCCAGTAAAATCATAATGATCCCGTAGGCAAACATGACAATCATCCAGGCACTTTTAATGCCGATTTCTTTTTCCAGCTGCCCTGCGAAATACACCAGGACACCCCCGGAAAAAACCTTTGCAATGTTGTAAAATGCGCCTTGCCAACCCACAAATTTAGCCTGTAACTTAGGGCTCAATTCGTTCAGGTAAACTCCATCTGCTGCTGTATCGTGAGTGGAACCACTGAGCGCAATAATGGTTAAAATGGCAATGGAGAAGCTAAAGAAATGGTCCATCTGCAAGGTTAATGCCAGCAGACCAAACAATACGCCGGTAAAAATCTGTGTGGTGTAAACGAAGAATTTTTTCGTTTTATACATTTCTAAAAATGGTCCCCACAGCGGCTTAATGGTCCATGGAAACATAATCAGCGAAGTCCAGAAGGCTATTTGTGTATCCGATATGCCCATGTTTTTGTACATAATAGAACTTGCACCCGACAAGGCCACAAAAGGTAAGCCCATTGCAAACCAGGTTGTTGGAATCCAATAAATGGGGCTTATGTTTTTTAGTTTTGACACAACTTATTTGATTTATAAATGATTTAGATCGATGACTTAAGTTTTCCAGAATAGTTTGGCACGCGTACAATACAAGGTAATGACTGAAATCACAGCAGTAAATATCAATCCCCTTAAGAAGCCGCCAGCAGGTAAATGGGGTGCGCTGTCCAGATAGGTTTCCGCCCCGGTAAGTTTTAGTATTGGGATAAGAAATAAGTTCCCGGCTGTATAAGCCACCATTGGGTTTTTACCATTGTCTCCCAAATACTTAATTACAGTGGAAAAATATCCAAGCTTTTCAAGAATGGTAAAAGACAATAACACCAGAAAGGCCAATCCTGTACTTACAAAGTAGTAGCTGAATGTAGAAACGTCCTTTTTGATCCCACCCTCGAAAGCTTCAAAAAACAGGCCCAATATTAAAAGATATGATCCTGCGTTGGCGAATTTCCTGTACAGCGTTTGATCAGCACCCTGTTTCAAAGTTTTTAAGACTTGTAATAACAATGCAGCTAAAACAGCGGTAATCCATAAATTTGAGACCAGCCACCTCATGTATAGGCAAAGCACATTGCAGACGAGTAAAAGCCAGCATAGCAGGCTAGCAATCAGTAGTTTTGATTTGTCCCCGGCTATTGGATCCGGTACCTTCTCGGCGGTTCTGTTGAGCAACCATTCGCCGGCAAATGTTCCAGGCAATACGATGAATAGGTATTTCAAGTAATACAGTTTATATATCCAGGGGGCGGGCGACCAGTTAAAAAGTATACTATTCCAGCTTGCTGTATCTTTAGCTGTTAAGAGCATAGCCATCAATAAAGGTAAAATACCTATCCTGAGTAGAGGTTGATTTCGTGTAAACCACCAGATCAGTGTTCCGAAAAAGGCCATATTGGCCAGTACAATGATGATGATGTCACTCGAATTTAAGCTAAAGCCATTTTTAAAAGGATAACTCCATAAAAATAGAGCTGCCAGTATAAATCCGGTTATTTTAACAGTTAAACTAACCAGGTTATTCTTAATCCCGCTGAAGCGCGTATACATTAAAAACAAGACCAGGAAACAGCCAATAGATAGAAGCTGGACTTTCCAATCCGGATTTTCACTCATTACCCATGCCCGTGCGTGAAAAGTAAACAGGGCAAACACAACCAGCAGCAAATAACGCTGAACCAATTGTCCGGCGGTTTTGAATACCGATTGTTCTCCAAGTTTCTTTTGCAAGGCCAGGGGGATGGCTGCCCCCATGGTAAACAGAAAAAACGGGAACACTAAATCAACCCAGGTAATACCTGGCAGTTCAGGTTTAAAGACATGGTAGGGTGGCGGCACTTGTGCATGGTACATCCATGCCGGTAAAACACCGAAGGAAATACTGCTCGACAGGACCATTAACAATATAGCCAATCCCCTCAATGCATCTAAAGCTTCTTCTCTCTTTTTCATAATGCTACTGGGCTTCGGTCAGACCTTGTTTCAAACTGTTCCACCAATTCTTTTCAATAACATGCACAATGTCAAAAACCATGACGCCATCAGATTTTTTACGACACATTTTCAGGGCTTTTACAAACTGGGCTTCATCTTTTTTGTATTGTTCTACATAAACCCCTGCATAAACAGGAACCTTGCCTTTCATCAGTTTCATGGCCATCTCTGCAGAGCCTTCTACAGTATACCAGTCGTCTTTTCCTGTTCCTTGTCCGGCTTCTATGCGATTGACCTTACTGATATCGATGTTTTGAGCCTCCTTTTTGTCAACTTCAAAATAATAGCTGCCGGTAGTATAAAGATCAAGTGCTTCGGCATAGCCAAAATTTTTATAGGCTGGTGTAGCCCAGTCAAAATGTTCGGAGGGATCGTAATCTTTACTGGCCCAGTTTACGCCCACTTCATAGTAGGTCGGATACCAGGAGCCGGTATAATCACCAAATTGAATTTTTGGATATTTGCCTTTTAAAGCGGTCCTGGCGGTGAAAAAGAAATCATGGATCACTTTTGCACGCCATTCAATCCATTTTTTATAATGCACACCTGGTATCCTCTTTTTATTTGTATCATAAGAAAAGATATCCTCCGGAAAATGCTGGACTTTTAGCCCTGCATAGTTTTCAAACAGGCTTTTGGAGAGGGGTGAAAAATCTGACTCTATGCTGTCGTAACGAACCCGGTCGAGGATGATGCCGTCCAGTTCAGGATACATGGAAGCCAGTTCCATTAAGATGGACAATTCATATTGCTGTACTTCCGGATTGGCCGGATTGATCATAGCAGACCATTTATTCTTAATTTCCGAGATTGGGGTTAGGCCTGCAGGAGTGTGATTTAGCGATTGCCAGTTTGATTTTTTTGAATCACTGTATACAATTCCCCTTTTAAAGGCATTGTGTCCGCCGCTGAAGATATTAATCGTAGCATGTACGGTTAAACCCATCAAATGTCCCTCTTTCAGAAAGGTTCCCAGCAGGTCTACTTTGTCATTTTTCTTAAAGCCTTTCCATTCTTTCATTACCGGAGCGATCTTACTGGGATAAAGCACTTCTCCAGATATCGGTTTGACATCTATAATTACATCAGTAACACCCGCATCTTTTGATTTTTGCAGGTAATAACGGATCGAATCTTTACTGGCGAATCTTTCAAAATTAGCAGTAGCATCAAAATAAAGGAGGTTCTTTTGCTGGGCATTTGCCAGTCCTGAAAGACTGAGCAAGGCCAGGATCAATAGCCTGTTTAGTTGATTTTTTATGGCTTTCATGTTATGGTTTAATGGTGATATTCAGTTCTTTGACAACTTCCTTAAGTCCTTTGTTATTGACGTTATTAGCTACAAAAGTTATGGTGTAGGTTCCAGGGCTTTTGTAAGCATATTTGTAATTGTTCATTTTTTTTAGGTAATCTTTAATGCCCGTACCTACGTCCGGAGTAACCGCATTTGGAAAGAGCGCCCGGGTAATGGCCCAATCTTCTGAAGGCAGTAGTGTGCTGGCCGGAGTAAAAAACAAAAAGGGAGTTGTGCTCTGGATCGTCCATTTGTTTACCGGGTTTTCCACATCGACAGCCAGCCAACCGGCCGTGGTCACGCTTGCGATGCTGGCTAAACTGCCTGAAGGGGTTTTATTGCTGAGGTTAAATACCGGAATGCGCCAGGTCCGTGCACCCACTGCAGCAGAAATGCTGGCTTCATTGGTATATTTCCATGCAAAATAAATGGGCTTTCCGGAAACGGGAAGATCAGAAATATCAATATCTCCGGAGGAGGCGACTGCACCAACAGCACCTGCTGCTGCGGTTGAAAGGGTAAATTTGCTGGTAATGTCCGTCCAGGTAGCAGCCTTAATTCCTTCAGGAGTGTACAGGTTACCAAAGTCAGTAGAATACATGAGGTGCAGATTGTTGCTTTGTGCTCCGTAAAGGACCTGAGTGGAAATGTTCAGGTTCAGTTTGCTGTCTGTGGATTCTATACGGTCTTTATACCGGTATTCCTTTCCGGCTTCACCGGAGTAAAAGCTAATGTTGTCTGCATAACCGCTGATGGAGAAGAGAATGGAATCTCCAACTTTATATTCCTGCTGAGCTGTCTGCACATTAAAAGTAGGGTTTTCAGGGGTCTGCTTTTTACAGGAGATCATTCCAGGGAGAATGAACAGGGCGAATACATATTTTAATAGTTTCATCTTTTCTGTTTTAGAAATTAAAAAATAAGGGGAGGCTTACCATCCTTTGTTTTGAAGAATCACTTTATTGAGACTGAGCTCCAGTGCTGGTATGGCAAACAAAGTGTCTTTTTCCGAGACATTCTGCGCTGATTTGGCCGCATAGGTATAGCTTGCCGGAGCAGTGGTTGTGATCTCGTTGGCCAGGTTCTTCATCGTGGAGTAAAACTGTCCCCAGCGGATCAAATCAAAACGTCTTAATCCTTCATAACCCAGTTCCAATGATCTTTCTTTACGGATCGCAGCACGAAAATCCTCTTTGGTTGTCGTTTCTGCCTGGGTCAGATCAAAATTGCTGCTTGCAATTTTCGTCAGCACCGCTATGGCTGCTGCTCCGCTGCCTGCCCCGCCGCTAAATGTAATAGTTGGAGCGCTTGTATAACCAGAACCTGGATTGGTCAAATAAATAGCTGTTACTTTTCCTGCACTCAGGAAGGCCGTGGCAACAGCACCAGTACCGCCGCCGCCGCTGAATGTGACTGTCGGAGCGCTGGTATAGGTAGTTGTACCTCCATTGGTAATGGTCACCGATTTAACCAGTTCGAGTGTGTTGAGTGTTTTTCCGTGTGCACGGCGTTTCACTTCGTTCACGGCATCAATAGCTGTCTGCGTAGGTCCGTTCATTTCATTTTCGGCCTCTGCCAACATCAGAAGTACATCTGAATAGCGTAACAAAGGGAAATTAATTGAAGTGGTTCCGTTAAATTTAGGGAGGGTAGTTTCGTATTCCCTTCTCCATTTAGCATCGCAACGGTTATAAATTTGAATATTCGTATAAGCAACTCTTCCGCCATTGGTGTCGTAGGAGTATGGACCGATATTCCAGTCCCTGCGCAGGTCATTGTCGTCAAAGGAATTGTAGTATTTTTCTGTTGTATGTTTGGCTCCGTAGCTATAACCGATATTGGCATTGGCAGCGATCCCATTGATAGACCCTACAGAACCTTCTTCGTCTTGTGTGCCGTTTTTCTTTCCGAATTCAACTTCCCAGATCACCTCTTTAGTGTCGTATTTGTTCTGGCACATATTGATGAAAACCTGTTTGTAATCCGGATTCAGGGAGTGTCCGGCAGCTCTTACTTTCTCAGCCCATTTTTTAACCTCCGCATAGCGGCTGGCATCTCTTAGCGGAGCGCCGGCCATTTTCAAGTTAACGCGTGCCAGGATGCCCCAGACCACAGATTGCGTAACACGGCTTCCATAAGTGTAGTTGGCAATGGGAAAAACCATGTCGGCTGCTTTTTCCATATCAGCTACAATTTGCTGATAAACTGTTTTGTAAGGCGTATTTGGGAAATTTACTTCAGATGCAGAAGCGGTAGCAGTTAATTTAAGAGGTACGTTTCCCCAGTTATTAGCCAGAATGAAATAATAATATGCCCTTAAAAACAAGGCTTCTCCTTCGGCCGCTCTTTTTTTGGCAGGGTCCATACTGGCCTTGGAAATATTTTCCAGCAGCATATTGGCCCTGTTGATCCCATTGTACATGGCTGTCCAGGTATCTGTGATCTTCAGGTCGGATGGATTGTAATTGTAAAGTCCGGCATCCTGGGTCCAGGAGGAGAGGGCGATGAAACTGTCGTCTGCAACATCCAGTTCAAAATACAGGTTGCGCCCGTATGTGCTGGATTTGCCCAGAACATCGTATACCCCGTTAAGCGCGGCATTAATGTCGGCTTCATTGCGATAAAAGTTTTTTGGAGAGAGAAAATCGGTAGGCGAGGTATCCAGAAATTTCTTACAAGAAGAAGTCATGACCAGGCCGGATATCAGTATGCTATATAAAATACGTTTCATAATTTCAATTTCTTAGATTCTAAAATGTAGCGTTGATTCCCAAAGTGATTGTTCTTGCTCTTGGGTAGGCAGAATAATCGAAACCCGGGGTTAAGGCGCTGTTCCGGACAGATACTTCTGGATCATAGCCGGAATAGCTGGTCCAGGTGTATAAGTTTTGCGCTGCGGCATACACCCGTGCAGATTTTACAATGCCCGTTCTTTTGAGCAATGATGCCGGGAAGTTGTAGCCCAGGGAAACGGTTTTCAGTCTTAAAAATGAACCATCTTCAATGATCCTGGTAGAGTAAGCTTTTAAAGAAGATCCTTTGCCAGCAGCGACCCCAGGAATATCTGAATAGGGGTTCTCAGGGCTCCATCTGTTGGCATAGGTAGCATACTGGTTGTAATTGTATTTGTAAGAAGATTCAAACATAATGCGGTTGGCATTGATGATGTCGTTTCCGTAAGACCATTGAAAAAATATACCCAGATCAAATCCCTTATACGTGAAATTGTTGTTGAAACCACCAATATGTATTGGATAAGGGCTTCCAATTACAGTTTTATCCGCTTCCCCAATTTGAAGGTCGCCATTCAGGTCTTTGTATTTGACATCTCCAGGCTTTACGTTTGCGCGGGCACCACCATTGGAGGGGATGTTGTCTTTAAGTGTATAGATGTCGCCAACTTTGATGAAATCGTCATATTTATAGGTGCCATCATAGATGAGCCCATAAAACTGAGCAACAGGACTTCCAATTTTAGCTATATAACCTGGAATGTTTTTCCAGTCGTCGCCCCAGGCCTGACTGCTCAATAAATAAAGCTGATTTTCAGTTAATTCCAATACTTTGTTGCGATTGAAGGCAATATTGAAAGTGGAGGTCCAGTTGAAATTTTTGGTTTGAATTGGATTGGCTGTTATCGTGAGTTCAAGACCCTGGTTCTGGGTTGCGCCGATATTTTTGATGGCCCTATTGTAGCCTGTTGTTGGCGGCAAGGTCGCATTTAGTAGTAAATCGTAAGTTTTTTTGCGGTAAAGATCAAATTCAATAGCCAGACGCTGCTTAAAGAAACCAAGATCCAGACCGATATTGGTTTGTTCGGTTGTTTCCCATTTTAGATTTGAATTTCCAAGACTGGAATAAATAATGCCTTTATTGTCACTGTTGTTGAACATATAGCCTGGAGAATTGTTGATGGGATAGGAACCATCCGGATTCGCGTAATTGATGCTTGGATAAGCAGCAAAATTGGACACTCCATTGTTTCCTGTTTTTCCCCATGAAGCGCGGAGTTTTGCATTGGAAATGGTTTTTAGTTCTTTCATAAAAGGCTCATTGTTGATCTGCCAGCCAAAACCTGCAGATGGAAAATAGCCCCATTGGTTTTTTCCGGTGAACCTGGAGGAACCGTCGGCCCTGAACGTGGCTGTAAAGATGTACCTATCCAAGAACTTGTAATTGGCCCGGCTTAAAAATGAGGCCATAGTATAGTTGGTGGTGGTCGCAAGGATGTTCAATGGATTACCCTCATCCAGGCCGCTAAGGCCAAGACTTTCGCTGGGCAGAAGTACAGCAGTAGCCCCAAATGCATTGCCTTTGCCGCTTTCAAAAGACATACCGGCCATTACGTCAAAATAATGGGATTTATTCAGTCTTTTGGCATAGGTGAGGGTATTGCTGTTTTGCCAGTTACTCGAGGTAAAGTAAGTCTGACTGCCGTTGACCAGGTAATTTCCTGCAATACCACTTCTCGACATAGATCCGTTAAAAACATCATAGCGTCTGTTGCTTTTACTGGTACTCGCTGTGACCCTTAGTTTTAATTCCTTTAGAAAAGAGTACTCTCCATAGGCATTGGCGATAAGATTATTGGCATAATCTTCCCGGAGTTCATTTTTTGTGCTCAGTACCGGGTTAAACGTGAAATTACTGCCTTGTTCCACTTCCGGGTCATTGGCCAGGTCCAGCAGGTTCACATCTGGTGAAACCGCAATTGGCCGGAACGCCCAAACACTGAACAATAAATTGATTTCATTGCTGAAGTTCCCGCTGGAAGTTGGACTGCCATAATTTTTAATATCGGCATAGGTGGCATTTAAACCCACTTTAAGCTTGCTGGATACTTCCTGATCCAAGCTTACTTTTCCCTGTGTTCGTTTAAATCCGGAGTTTAAGAGGATTCCATCTTGTCCAACATGAGAAAAGGAAGCGCTGTACTTTGTTTTTTCAGAACCGCCGGATAAAGAAACATAGTGGTTCTGCATAGGAGCGATTCGGGTGACCTGGTCTTCCCAGTTGATACCTTGCAGGTCTTTGTAACTGTCCAGTGTCCTGCCATTTAAGTAATACAAGCTTTTTGTACGGATCGGGTCAATTTCATTCTGCAATTTCACAAATTCATACGGGCTCAGTACCGGCATTCTTTTCTTGTTTTCCTGTAAACCGTAATAGCCATTATAGGTGATGACCGGCGCTCCGACTTTTCCTCTTTTGGTGGTAACAATAATGACTCCGTTTGCACCTCTTGCACCATAAATAGCAGTAGCTGAGGCATCTTTGAGAATGTCAATGGATTCGATCTCATTTGGATCAAGGGTATTCAGGGGATTGACCACACTGTTGTTGGGATCTTCCATCGGGAAACCATCGATTACATACAGGGGATAATTGGATTGCGTAACGGAATTGTTTCCCCTGATGGTGATCTCAATAGGAGAACCTGGTTTTCCTTCACTGGAGGTGACTTGTACACCGGCAATTCTTCCGGCCAGTGCCTCATCAAAGGATTTGACGGGTGCTTTCTGAATATCTGCGACGTTCACACTGCCAACAGAACCAGTAAGGTCTTTTTTTACTGCTGTACCATAACCAATTACAACTACGTTATTGAGCTGGGAAACGGATTCCCTAAGGAAGACCTTGATCGATTTCTCTGTACCAATTGCAACTTCTTTGTCCTCAAAACCAATATACCGGAACACCAATATGGCACCGGTCTCTTTAAAGTTGATTTTGAAAGTTCCGTTGCTGGAGGTGTTTACAGTGGTTTTGCTGCCCTTGATCTGTACGGTGACCCCTGTCAGCGGGTCTCCCTGTAAGTCTGTAACTGTACCCGTTACAGTCAGATTTTGTGCCAGACCTGGAAAGGAGATGCACATTAAAAAGATGAGGGCAGCGCAGCTTCGCAGCCACTCTTTATTCCTCGTGAATAATTTTTGCATAGTGTTGGTTGGTTAGGTTTATATTCTGTTTGTTGTTTCAGTTTTTTAGATTTCCTTCAAAATCGATCTGCCGATCGAAGGGATGTAGGAAATGATCGGCCAGTATGGCGATTGTTCTGCGGTTGAGTACGGTTTGTTTCTGGAGCTCTTCTTTAAAATCGCGCCCTTTTAGAGCTTTATGTAGATCGGCTACTGAGATATCCTTTTGCAGCAGGGATGTGAAGAGTTTTGATACAAATTCCGCATTGCTTTGTTCCCCGGAAGGGTAGAGTTCCTTTAATTCCGGATAAAAGGATTTGAAGCCCTGGATCAGGTCAAATTGACTGATGGACAATTCCGGATAGAACCAGGTTTGATTGGCCCATTTATAAGGAATTCCTGTTCCTATAAGAAGCCCTGTTGCACCAATCTTCTGGATGATAGTGAAGTCCTGATCTGTTGCTTTTACATCTATAAAAGGCATTAGGTACGCTTTGCTGGCCAGCAAAGCAGCCTGCACATTTCGGATGCTGACCTCGGCAGGCTCCTGTTGGTTTTTTAGCGCTACTGCGGCAAGAGCACCGGCAGCCTGGCCTATGGTCAGTACAACGGGCTGTAGTCTGCTGGCACCTGCTACGATATTGGTTACGCTAATGCTTTTTTCTGCAATGATAATTCCGATGGTGTTTTTAGGGATAAGTGCTCCAAGGGGAATGTTGTAAGAAGGAACTTTAATTTTTACAAAGTCGATTTGAGGTGCAGCTGTATTTTTCAGGTGATGGTGATCAATCGGATAATCTCCAATGGCAACACCAGTACGATATAAACTTGTTTTTTGCTGATAAGGGTCTGACACGTCATTCAAGGTTAGGGTTACTACTCCATCCAGCCGCCTGGATTCACGGTGGTATGGGATCATGGGTAATTTGTCCGCTGTCGGGTATTCATCATCCGCGATACCCAGATTTTTATAGCCCAGTTTGTTCTGGAGATAGTAGATGAATCTTAGACTGTGTAATTTTGCAGATTTTAAGGCTTCAGTTCTTTCTTTTTTGTTCATCTCCAGAATATTCAGGTAAATGTCGTTTCCGCATTTAGGCCAGTTGATCATATATTTTTGATTGGGCAATTTTCCATAGGTGATCATCTGGCTGCAGTCAATATTCGGACGGTGCTCAGCCGCTGATGGATCAGCCACATCGCAGCTGCATTCAAATTCTTTAGGGTTGTAACCAGCAGGCTTTGGAATGGTCCTGTCGCTGCCTGGACCAAAATCTTTAAGTGTAACTACATAGGTCATATCCTGGATGATGTTGTTGGCCTGTTCCGGAGCCTGGATTTCTCCGGTGCTGCTACGGCTATCCATCCCGATACGGTAGGGGATCTTTAAATAAGCCATTACGTCTCCGGTTTCTGTGGCATCTATAATTAAACGTGCATAAATCCTGCTTCTCTTTCCTTTACTAAGGGTTTCTATTTCCCATCCCTTTCCTTTGCGTTTGATGCTGGTCCACTCCGTTTTGTACCAGATGCTCAGGTTTGTTTGGTGGGCCATTTCTTTTAGTACTTTATTGCCAATAGAAGGCTCGAACAGGGTATTGCTCACCCAGCCGGTTTCCACGGCTGCGGGCCCGCCGTAATGCTGATAGAGTTTCTGTCTGAATTCTCCCCATAAACCAGATGGCATCTGATGGTTGCCATCTATTGCAGATACGCCCGCAGAAGTGAGCATACCACCCAGCCATTCTGTTTCTTCCAGGATCAGTGTTTTTACCCCCATTCTGGAAGCTTGTATGGCGGCAGTTGTACCGCTGGCTCCTCCGCCAATGATCAGGAGTTCGGTGTTATATTCTTTTACAGCAGCAGTAGCAGAACTGAGGCTGAATAATACTAATAGAAAAAGCATTCTGTTAAAAAGGAAAGGTCGTGTCATCTGGGAAATTGTTTATAGTGCTTTAATGATCAATGCTGTCATTACCCCTCTTTCTGTACCGTCGGAAGGTTTAACGGTCTGTTGCCCGTTAACAGTAAGAGTAGTAGATCCACCTCCGTCCAGGTTTAAGGCTTCAATACAACCAATTTCTTCCATCATTTGAGCCAGCTCTGCCAAGGTTAGGCCTGTTCCTCCATTGCTGTTATTGCCCTCAACGGCCAGTATCACGATTTTGTTGCTGCTGGTATAACCAATTGCTGATCTCGCTCTGGAAGAAGTATTGTCTACAGCAATGAGTTCCTCATTGTCGCTGATACGGATTACATTGTTCTTAATTAAGACAGGGGAACCACCAATGGCTGTTTTTACATTCCATAGGCTGGCACCGGCAGGGAAAGTAGCCGATGGGACAGCTAAAGGTGCGGTATTCAGTAAGTTTGCTGCTGGTTGCGGGTAGTTGTAAAGCATGCCATTACCTGTCCCTACGTGGTAAATCCAGGCAACTCCTGGCTGGTTACTCTGGCTAATACCAAAAGCACCTCTTGTTGGGTAATAACTGGTATTTGTGCCATTGTACGGACGGGAAAGGGATTTGATATTGATGGCGTCGATCTGGCCATTGTACATAGACAAGCTGTAAGAGGCATTCGTGCCGAAAAAACCGCCGTTGATGCAGGCATATTTTGTTCCGCTTTCTTCATTATAGAAGTCTGTTACTTTTTTATTGGCGGAAGCAAGGACAGGTTTAAGTTCAATATTGAATTTCGGATCAAAAACCAGGCAATAGGCAACAGTAGTTTTTCCATTAACCGGGGTCTTGCTGAGGTAGAGTTGTATCCCGGTAGGAAAATTGTTCATCAAGGCAGTGGCTTTTTTCCAATTGGAGGATAAAGAAAGCAAAGGTGTAGAGTCAACTGTTATTTTTGGCTCATCTGGATGGTATTTTCCAATACCCGATTTGCTACAGGCCGAGGCGAAGAGCAGGAAAGTGAGTGCGATTACTGCAAAGGAGGGTTTAGCATGCATCGTAATTGGTTGGTTAGTTTGGTGTTCTGTAAAT
>NZ_QAIL01000466.1 GCF_003061025.1 Pedobacter sp. HMWF019
GTTCATTTATTTATATCTTCAGGCCAAAGTTTATTTCAAATAAAAAATATATGCTGATTTTTCTATCTTAATACGCTGAATATATTGATATGAGAAAATACCTGATTCAAATTCCTGCCTTACTGATCTGGAGCCGCCTGCTTTTTGCGGTACTAATTCTGTTCCTAAGTTTCCGGCAGCCCGCAGATTTCAGATTGTGGATTAATATTTTGCTGGTTACAGGCCTGCTTTCAGATGTTTTTGATGGCATGATTGCTCGTAAACTTCAGGTGTCTACAGTGAAATTGCGTAGAATGGATTCCACGGTAGACCAGGTGTTTTGGTTGAGTGCGCTGGCGGGGGCTTATCTTATATGTAAGGATTTTTTTCAGCAAAATGCAACACTACTGTTTCTGTTGCTTGGTGCGGAAGCACTGACTTATGTGATCAGCTTTATTAAATTTAAAAAAGAAGTCGCCACGCACGCCATTTTGTCTAAGGTATGGACCTTAACCATTTTGGCTACACTTATGGAAATTATAGCGGGCTGTAATTCCACCTGGTTGTTTATGACCTGTTTCTATATCGGTCTGATCACAAGAGCAGAGATCATGGGTATACTGTTCTTGCTTCGTAAGTGGGAAAATGACGTGCCAAGCCTTTACCATGCCTTTTTAATTCGGCAGGGTAAAGACATTAAAAGAAATAAGCTGTTTAACGGTTAATAGCCACTAACTTTCTTTGAGTACCATGTCAATGGTGATCGCCGCAGAAAGAATGGCCACTTTATGCTTGTTCTGGCTGTAGTGCGGATCAATATGAACATTATATTTATCTGCAGTGGTAAAGATCTCCTTTAGTGCGCCAGCCCATTTTTTACTGATAGACCCCATTTCAATTTGGTTGCTGTCTTTAATCACGAAATTCCAGGCTTTCCAATCTCCTGTGATCTCTGCAATCAGCTCCCCATCGGGTTGCTCAATCTTAAAAGTTGGTTTGAAAAATTTAAATTTCTGTTTAATGATAGCAATTGGTGTTTCATAGGCATCATTGATGATGATCTTGGACATGAAAAAGGTGAAGCCCCTGGAGATGACCGCCTGCAGTTCATCGTCATTATTGACAATGTTCAATTTAAAAGGGAGCATGCGTTTGTCTACTAAAAAACGGAGTGCTTTCTGTCCAAAGGTCAGGATTTGTTTTACCGCGCCAATGTTTTCTCCCTTTTCATCATAAATTTTGTAAACGTTTTCGAATTTAAATAGATTTACTTTCTCGTCAATAAAATAGTCGTGACCATCAAAAAAATTACTGTTCATAGGTGTTATAGGATTTTAAATGCTGCCCCAAGATAAAGAGTTTTCGTCATATGGGCCCGCTTCTTCTGAAGGTAAATAGCTAAATGAAACCATCAGGATCTTAGCTGCGACTTAACAAATTGATTGATAAGGGCATGATTGCTTCATCAC
>NZ_QAIL01000467.1 GCF_003061025.1 Pedobacter sp. HMWF019
GTATGATGTTATCTTATACTGAAGAGAATTACCTGAAAGCACTGTATAAAATATGCAGTCAATGTGACGGAAGGCCCGAAGCTGGCACCAATGAAATGGCAGCCTATTTAGGTGTTAAACCCGCCACAGCCACCGACATGTTCAAAAAACTGAAAGATAAAGGTTTGGTGGATTATGAACGATATGGGAAAATCTCACTAACAGAGATTGGGAAAAATAATGCCTTAACCATCTTAAGAAAACATCGCCTTTGGGAAACCTTCTTGTATCAAAAACTGGATTTCAGCTGGGATGAGGTGCATGAGGTTGCAGAACAGCTAGAACATATTCAGTCTGAGAAACTGGTAACTAAGTTGGAAGATTTTTTGGGTTATCCTGAATTTGATCCCCACGGCGATCCTATTCCTAAGGCGAATGGTGAAATGCCTGCTACGGTTAAAATGATTCTTTCGGATATTAAAATCGGAGAGAGTTGTCAGGTTGTTGCAGTAAAGGATACATCTGTTGTATTTTTACAATACCTAAAGCGATTGGGCATTAGTATCGGAACAAAAATCACTGTTATTGAAAAAGTTTCATTCGATAGCTCTCTTCACCTATCCATAGATGATCAGGAAGCCCGAAATGTTTCAGTTAAGTTTGCAGACAGTTTATTTGTAGCCAAATAACAATTTAAAAATTATGTCAACAGAAATAAAATGCCCTAATTGCTCCCATTCTTTTCCTATAGAGGAGGTCATGGCTGAAGAATATAAAAAAGATCTCCGTGAGAAAATGATGTCCTTTACCAAACAAAAGGAAGAAGAATTTAAGCAAAAGCAAATAGAGTTTGCACAACAGCAAAAGCTGTTGGAACAAACTTTTGAACAGAGAGAAAAACAACAGTCGAAGCTTTTTGAGGATCAGCTGGCTAATGAGAAGAAACAGCTTCAGGAAACCTTGGAGGAAAATCTGCGAAAAACCATCAGTGGTGATTTCGAGAACAGACTCCAACTGCTTGACAATGCAAATAAAGAACAGGAAGAAAAACTAAAACTTGCCCGCTCGAAAGAACTCGAATTCTTAAAAAGAGAGCAAGAAATCAAAAATAAGGAAGAAGAACTCGAACTTCAGATGCAACGTAAACTTCAGGAACAACGTGCAGAACTTGTAGAACAAATCCGTAAACAGGAGGCTGAAAAAAGCACACTGAAAGAGACAGAACATCAACTTAGAGTAAAGGAACTAGAAAAACAACTGGACGATCAAAAAAAGCTGGCGGAAGAAATGAAACGTAAAGCAGAGCAAGGCTCTATGCAATTGCAAGGCGAGGTCCAGGAACTTATCCTTGAAGAATTGCTCAGAAACGCTTTCCCTTTTGATTTGGTTACAGAAGTAGGAAAAGGAGTTAGGGGCGCGGATTGTATCCATCATATACGTAATCAGTTTGGGCAGGAATGCGGCAAGATCATCTATGAGAGCAAGCGTACAAAAGATTTCTCCATGGATTGGATTGAAAAGCTAAAAAAAGACATGCGTAGCGTTGGCGTGGATGTAGCGGTGATTGTTACACAAGCCTATCCAAAGGGAATGGATTGTTTTGGAGAAAAGGATGGGGTTTGGATTTGCTCCTTTGATGAGGTAAAAGCCGTCTCCTACATGCTTAGAGATGGCATTGTAAAATTATTTACAGCAAATAAATCTCAGGAAAACAGAGGAGATAAAATGCATATGCTTTATGATTATCTAACCAGTAATGAGTTTTCTGAACAATGGAAAGCCATTAGGGAAGGATTTATGAGCATGAAGCTTTCCATACAAAAAGAACGCGATGCAATGGAAAGACTATGGAAGGCACGGGAAAAGCAACTGGAAAAGGTACTTCTTAATGCAGCTCATATAAGAGGCTCTGTAGAAGGCATAGCCGGAACCGACAGTATCCAGTTACACCTTACCGATGAAGAGGATGACGCTTTATTACTAGAGTAGTTTCAAGGCAAACAGGAAATCCTTCCTTAAAAAGACCAGGCAACAAAACGGCTGATTTTTTGTCCTTGCGCCATCTCCATCGTCTGTACATGTAATGCGCCTGCTTTTTCCGCATAGCCATAAACAAAAGGAAGGTTTGAACTTTTTGAAACAAGCGTAGTGAACCATTTGCACTGTCCCGAAAATTTATGACTTTCCTCTATCATGGTACGGATAAAACTCAACTCCCCACCCTGGCACCAAAGCTCGACGTTCTGCCCTCCAAAATTAAGTACGTTCTTCGGCTTACCTAAATTACGGAGTTTACGTTGTGTTCCCGCAGCCGCTTCGGCAGCAGAAGCATGAAAGGGTGGATTGCACAGACTCATATCAAAAGATTCACCAGGTTTTATAATGCCTTCAAAAATATGCCGGGGATTCCGTTGCAGACGAATTTGTATTGCACCGTTTAAAGTCTCGTTAGCAGAAATAATATTCTCGGCAGATTTTACCGCTCCTCGATCGACATCAGATCCTACAAAGGTCCAGCCATATTCCTGGTGTCCAATAATAGGATAAATACAGTTAGCACCTGTTCCAATATCCAGTACTTTAACAGATTTCCCAGTAGGAATTACACCATTATTTGACTCCGCTAACAGATCTGCCAAATAGTGAATATAATCAGCACGCCCTGGAATCGGCGGACAAAGATAATTTTCTGGAATATCCCAATGCTTTATTTGATAATACCGGGCAAGCAACGCTTTGTTCAACATTTTAACTGCATTGGGATCAGCAAAATCAATAGATTCATCTCCATAGGGATTTATAAAGACAAAGTCCCGCAGGTCCGGACAACTTTTCACTAAAAGCGAAAAATCATATCTGGACCGATGCTTATTTCTGGGATGCAATTGTTTCTTTTCTTCTTTTGAGTCGGTTCCCATAGATTGTCGTTGCTGTGTTTTATCTTTACGCTGCAAATTAAAGTGTTTAGTTTAGCATTATTGACGTTTTAATCGAAAAAGATATGTCAAAGTTTATACGAGGTTTTGGTTTTGCAGGCAAAGGGCTCTATTATGCATTTCGCACACAGGTCAACTTCAGATTTCACTGTGGTGCCGCCTTGGTCGTGGTATTTTTTGGATGGTACTTTAATCTGAACCAAACAGAATGGCTGTGGATTCTGCTATCAATAGCCATAGTATTGTTTTTGGAGTTGATTAACACTGCAATTGAAGCCCTTGTTGATCTGATTTCACCTGCATATCATCAGAAAGCTGGCATAGCAAAAGACACTGCAGCTGCAGCCGTATTAATAGCCGCACTCCTTGCTGCTTCGATTGGCTTAATCATTTTTGTACCAAAAATCATATAAATGCTGCATAAAACCAGAGGAATCGTTCTAAAAACCACATTGTATGGCGAAGGTAGCGTAATTGTGCAAGTTTTTACCGAAAAATTTGGCATCCAGTCTTATATTATTAATGGGGTTAAAAAGCCTAAAGCTAAAATCCGGATGAATATGCTTCAACCTCTGCATTTGCTGGACATGGTGGTTTACCATAAAGCAAATACCAGTTTGCAGCGTATTTCGGAATTGAGAACATCTCCAATATTCAGAACGATACCTTATGATATCGTTAAAAGTTCTATCATTCTGTTTCTAAATGAAGTATTGTATAAGAGTATAAGGCAACAGCACACAGACGAGAATTTATTCAGCTTCATTTTCAATGCTGTATCCTGGTTTGACGAATGCGAAATGGCAGACACCAGCTTTCACCTTGCGTTTTTACTAAAGCTATCTCGTTTCCTTGGATTTGCTCCCCGAACAGAAAATAAAAACGGGCAGAACTACTTCGATTTGCAAGAAGGTGAATTTAAATCTATGCCCCCTGTCCACCCGCATTTCATGAACAAAACAGAGGCTGATCTATTTATTTCTCTATTTTCTACAC
>NZ_QAIL01000468.1 GCF_003061025.1 Pedobacter sp. HMWF019
GGTATACAAAAGTTCTAATGCACAGTAAGAATCATAGTTTGATCTTATAAATTGTAGCGCTAAGTCCAAAAAGCCTTTGTTTTGAATGTCTCTCTCCCGAATCAGAGCTTTCATAAATGTCGTATACTTATTCGCATCCGGACCTTTCGCTTTGTATTTGGCCAGTAATCTCTGACTTTCTTTTTCAAGAGGTTTGAGCATATTCAGGTATTTGACACAATCGTCGTTATTTTTCGAACCAATTACAACGGCCCCTTTAATATGATCGGTGTTTGATAAAACCTGAATGAACGGGTTGGAAGATATAAGATAAACAGGCAGCTCATCACGAGCTTCTACCTGTGAGGATGTTAAACTTTTATGATAAATCCTAAGAAATACCTTTACCGGCAGGTTGTTCTTCAGTTTAAATGAAAACTGATTATTGATGACGAATGTAGAATCAACTATTTTAAAAACAAGACCTGTTGTATCTGGATATAGTAAATATATTTTTGCAGAGTCATTGAGCTTTGTCAGCATGCCTTGAATGGTGACACTCTTCTGAGCCATTATTGCTAATGGCATTAAACAAATTAGAATGACTATTATTTTTCTCATTATTGGTACAAATTTAATACACCATGTTCAATTTTTAAATCGGGTCTAAAGTACAATATACCTGTTACGAAATGGCGGGTAAGCTGGTTACCGTTGGTGATAACAACGTCCGAATCAAAATCAGGTTGTTTTTTCAGGAGTCTGCCAGATTCAGCATCCAAAACATAAAAGTTTAATAGAAAAGGACCATCCTCTCCGTACTCGCTCAAAAATACGTCATATTTTTCATTCTGCGGACGGGTTTTCAAATCACCGTAATTTAATGTTCTAATCAGTTCTATGGCGCTGTAATAATTAATGCCATTTTTATCTATCGTTATTTTGGTAACATTACTTTTCTTTTTTTTTCGCATCGTTACCATCAGCCATCCAAAAAACCACACCAGCAGTTAGGTCAGTACAAGCATTCCTGTTTTTAAACCGATTGAAATATGTCTTGAATTAAAAACAAGTATCGTTGATCCTATCATAGCAACGGGTAAAAATACAGACATCAGCCACCCAAATCCTTTGATGAACGAAGTGAAAACGTGGGAATGCCTGGATGTTATTTCGAGGAAATTGCTTTTCGTAAATGTAATTTTAAATGATGTACCTGTACAATGTGGTCGTATTTGATTTTATGTAAAAATAAAAGATACAACTAATAAGACAAATCTGCCCAATCTATCGCATTCTTTCCAAAGTTGTTCAAGCCACAGTCAGATTCAAGCACCTCTTCAACCAGTTAATAGGAGATTTTCTCACCTTGCCAACCAGTACTGCGAAGAAACTGTGCCCAATTAAGACTATTCTGGTTGGTTTTCCGACTCCATAACAAATCACGATCTCTGCCGAAATAACCATATTCCACTGCATACTCTGCCATCCCTAAAATATCATTCACCAAAAGCTCATTCGAGCCAAAATCCGGAAAATAATGAAGCATATTCTCTCTGGTGAATGCAGAACCATAAATAGCTTTCTTGCCTGTAACCCGAACAAAAGTGTCTACCATTTCCTGAGGTGAAATAATATCACCAATTACTGGTAAAGACTTACCGGCATATTGACCCGGATTAGAAAAAATCTCCAAAACGGCTGGCCCAGTAGCAGTAAGGGGATCAACAAATGGCGCACGAAAATCTTTTGGTAGATAAACAGGAAATACAAGTGTATCCCCCTCAATAATAGGAGTATAAAACTCCATAAAATTGGTGTAGAAAAAAGCCATGTAGATAAACGAGCTGGTGATTGGAAGCGTACGAATATATTCCTCAATCATAGCCTTATCTGTAAAATGAGGAGCAAACTTTCTCCCTTGCGTAATTTTATCTACATTTTCCAAACTGCTAAAGACAATATGCTTAACCCCTGCTTCAACCGCTGCATCTGCTAACTCTTTACCCAACTCCATCTCGTGAGTTTGAGGGGGAACAATACTTGGTGTCATCATGAAAACACCATCTGAGCCACGAAATGCTTCAACGAACTCTTTTTTATATCCCAGGTCAAGTGGTACACTCAGAAGTTCAACTCCCTGTTCGGCCAAACAAATCGCTTCTGGTGAATCAACCCGTCGGGTAATTCAGCGTACCCGATAACGCCCACTCTCTAAGAGTGTATGCGCAGCACTGCGTCCTTGTTTACCCAAAACACCAACTATTGTGATCAGCGGTTTATCTTCTTGTTTCAATGCTTTATTTGATTTTAAATCCGATACCATTCTTTTATGATTTAAGTGAAATCTTATACTATAAAAATTATAGTTGCAAAATTATTTTTAGCACACTACATTTGCAATAACTATCCAAACAGATAGGTTAAAAAAAATGCCGTATGAAAACAGAGTGTATTGGTGATTACGTAAAACTAAAGGGAAAAGTTTATCCATGTACGATAAGTCTTGCAATGGATTTGATAGGTGGCAAATGGAAAGCGGTAATTCTGTATCATTTAAAAGATGCTGAAAAACGTTATAGCGAGCTTCGCAAAGAAGTACCAAATGTGACCGAAATGACGTTGAGTTTACAGCTCAAACAATTAGAAAAGGATGGCTTAGTATGGAGGAAAGTATATGGCAAAAAACCTCCTATTAAAGTTGTTTACAGTCTAACAGACTTTGGAAAAACATTTATACCAGTCCTGGAAACCATTACCAGCTGGGGAAACCAGATCGTTTTAGAAAAAGGTGAATTCGTCAACAACTCTTTTTATAATGTTTCCGGTATTCAATAATATTGAAAAATGTGTTTTCATCTTTCGCTTCTTTATACTCTCCAAATATGGAAAAACCTAGCTTTTCTGGAATTCTCCTACTTGCTACATTTTCCTTATCAACAGGATAAATCAAATAGTTGAATTTCAAATTTCCTTCTATGAAATTGATTAACTCCCCGACAATTTCAGTTCCAAATCCGTGACCATGCACGTCTTTTTTCAACCAAAGCCCTAACTCTATAGATTCCTCAGAGATATTGTGAATGCCACGGCACCCTAAAAAAGCTTCACCATCTTTGTGAATAGAAGAGAAAACAAAATCGGTACCATTGATTAAGCCTAGTTTAGCTTTATCCAAAAAACCTTGAACTTCCCTCTCATCACCAATAGGTGTATAAGGCATATACCTAGTAATCTGAGGCGTAAACGCTCTAAGGATCTCATCCTTATATTTATCAGATACAGATATCAGGCTTAATCTTTTGGTTTCTATTTTTATTTGAGACCACATAGGTTATTATATCCCTTACTTCTTTTTCAACACCCCCTCAAATTCAATTTGGAAAGCTTCAGCGAAAATAGTCATATTCTCCGCTACTGATTTCTGATCATTGATCCAGTCCAACTGGATCTCCAAGGGAACTTTAGCATTTTTTAGATTCAACACCAAATAGTTAAACGAACCACCCTCATTTTCTTCCTCTCGGATTGCGTAACTGCGTAATCTGTTCCAGCTATAGAAATAATGCTTATACCTAATACCCTTAGGATTCAGCTCCAATACTACTGCATTACTAAATGCATTCCAGATACAATAGGCAGACAAGAGTATCCCTGCAGCCAGGAAAAACCAAGCCAATGAAACACTTCCATCATCTTTAAAGATGAAATAAAACATGCCTCCCAATACCAATGTCACGACAGCAGCAACAGTATATGCCACTTTATGTTTTTTGAATTGTACAACGGTTAATTCCGAGGTGTTGGTATTCATAATAGAGATTCCTTGTTTGCATAAATTACCTTTAAGGTATTGATAATTCCAATTATTCCATAATTCTCATAAATTACAATGCTGGTCAAAATCCCTCACCTCTATCAGCGCAAAACCCAAAAGATTCAAGCACCTCTTCAATCTATGCTTTAAACTATTGAATCATCAGGGTTATAAATTTATTTTATCAATATATTGTATCTTTCAAAAAAAAGATATGAAGAAAACCAAACTACTAATTCTAACCCTATTTATTGCCAATTTCAGTTACGCACAAACCACATTAATGGATAGTTTAATTCAAAAAAACTACTCCACCTTTAAAAAAACAATAACAACGCTTTCGAAGGCAAAGGATGGATTGCCCTACAGGATGAAATCACCAAAAACAATTCGGTATTATTGGGCGAGATACATTTCACCAGTGAAGTCCCTTACTTCACAAACGCAATTATCAATACTATTAAGTTCGATAACTATATTATGGAAATTGATCCATATACAATCAACACCATATCAACAAAAATTAAATCCTTATCCCCTGCTGAACTGGACAAATTCCGTAATGAATCAGGTTCAGCGTTATCTTTTTTACAAGGTGAAGCTGAGTTTGATTTATTCAAAAACATTGTTCAGCAGAATATCAAATCATATGGAACTGAGCAAATTAGTTTATTTTCAGACCGGTTACTGCTTTCGGAATTGAGTAAACAATCCAAAAATGCGAAAGCAAAAGAAATTTATAAGCAAATGATCGCTAATTCCGCTGCTTATGACACAAAAAATAACACCACTTTCTATTTGTTCTCTGATGATTGTCTGGCAAAAATGAACACATTGAGCGCCCTGAATTTATCAGCCAACGAGAAAGAGCAGCTTGAAGCATTAAAATTAAGCAGGGAACTATATTTAAATCGAATTCATCGTTTAAGAATTCAATACATGAAACACCTGGTTCTTGAAAAACTTCCTGAATGGAAAGACAAGAAGAATCTTTTCAAATTTGGTGCTAATCACATGCCTAAAGGAGAGAGTTTAATGGAAGTATTCAATATTGGCAACCTGGTTTCCAATATTGAAGAGGCAAATTACAGGAAGTCATTACACATTATGGTCATGGGAAAGGAAGAAGGTCAAACATTGGCTGATTTAGATGAATATAAATCTTTCTTAACCGTCGTAAAAGATGACAATTGGTATGCTTATGATTTAAAGCCATTGAAACAAGCAATCTCTAAAAGAAGCTTAAAATAGAGGATTTGGGAATGGAAAGAATTATAAAAGGTTACGACTATTTGGTTTTCATTCCAAACGTGACTAAAACCCCAAAAACGGGCAAAAAAAACTATTAAATCTGCTCAAGCAGCTGGCTGTTTTATAGCAGGCTTACTTGTATGATTCACTCAGATCCTTTTAATAACTTTATGTTGGAATGATGAAAAGCCTCTGGCTTTACCACATTCCAACATAAATAATAACAATGAAATCAAAAAACGCCTCGAATGGATAAAGCTTTATTGCTCTGTCACTGAAACTGCTTCCTGAGCTTTAACCAATTTTCTGATTTTGCACAAACTGGTTTCTTTAACCAATTGACCATCTTTGTACACCACCTGCAGTAAAGAATCAGCCTCCTCAGCCACACTACACTGATCTTTGGTGATATACTGGTCTTCTACTTTCTGCAGATTAAGCAAACCTTTATGAGATTTCTTTTTCTGGTCTGTGATCGGATCTTTTTCAATTTCCCTTGGCTCTCCATTCACTTCAACATAGGTAGCTTTGATGGCAAAACCTAAGGTATCCCTGCTGTGGTTTCTTAAAATTCCACCCACGCCGATCACCAGGTTACTGGCTGCATAGCCCATTTCTTTTAGACGGTCAAGGGTACGTACATATCTTTCTAAATACATCCCGTCGCCGTAAATCAGGCCCACTTTAGGATTCAGAACTTTATAACCTTTACTGTTCAGGCTGCTTCCAAATTTCTCATCCAGTAAACGAATGGCACCTTTCCACTCATTACTGCCCTGTTCTGCATCAGGATTACCACAAATGATATATTCCGGATTTCCACTATCTGGTCTGAATACAACTTTACCCTCTCTTTTAAGAATATCTTCTTTAAGGATCTCTGCAAAATCTGTCAGTACTTTATAAACATCGAAAGTATCGGATACAATAGAAACAATGCCAGTAGGATAAAGCTCCAGCATATGTCTGAATGCCCCAATCTCATCTTCTCTCCCAAAAGAACACATTACACTGTGTTCACTTGCAGGTACAGAAAGCAGAATAGGTTCACCATTCACATCCGCATTGTAGAATTCCACTGCGCAAGGCAATGCCGGTACATTGTCACTTCCTAAAAAAGAAAGCAGGTGTGCTACGCCACTAATGGCTGCACCTTCTTCAGAAGCATCACCGCGATATCCGAAATCATGGATCTGGAAATCTTTATCTGGCGCCATCGCCTCTTCGTCGGTTTCATTAAAGTACCGGCTTACAATTTTACGGTATTGATGGCTGCAAGTAGCCACGGTAATGGTATACCACAATTTAAGCAGCAAACTTTCCATAAAACCCACCACCCAGTAAAAATCAGGATGCGTATTGGTAATGGTCATCAGCACATTCCGTACGGGCATAATGGTGCCTTCTTCAACCGCTTTAATTTCAATGGGCAGATATCCCAATTGGCACAGCGCCCTGATTTTAGTTTCAATCTCTTCAGAATTGCTTCCTAGGATCATTTTGCGGTAGGTTAAAAACTCCTCTCCCATTTCCGGAGTAATGGGTTCGGATAAATATCTTTTGATATAATACTGCAGTCCGAAGAAAACAGTCTCGTCAAAGTTTCTGTCGCTGCGTGCGGTAAGGTAAGAATATACTTTATTACATCCTGGGGCATATTGTTCCATATGGCCCATTTTATATACATCTGTTTGTAAAAGGATATTGTTCATGATCGTAGGTTTTGAAATTGAAAAATGTTATAATTTGATTAAACTGGACAATTGAATTCTGCTCACCAGTTCTGTTGTTCCATCTTTTATGGAGTCTGTAGTATAGATATGATCAATCCATTCGCTCAGTTCTGCATCACCGCGAGACATGATGCCATGAGATACGATTAGGCTTACTTTACCGGCATTTCGTTGTTTCAATTCTTTCGCCACACCAATAAAGGTTGCACCGCCATCACAGATATCATCGATGATGAAGCAATCTTTACCTTGAAGATCTTCCTGATCCACCGTAATCTGTTTAATCCGTCCATTGCTTACATCACGTACTTTATTGCACAATACGATATCGCTGGTATAATTTAAAGCCTCTGCCAGTTTATAGATCTTTTTCAATGCACCTGCATCTGGCGAAACGAGTAAATAATCCGCGCGGTCTTTCAACACTTCATTTGCCAGCGTATAATTGCTGATCAGCTCGCAATTGTCCAGCAAAGCCAGCGAAACTTCCGAATGTACATCAAACACATATACTTTTTCAAAACCGCAGTTGTTGATCAGGTTACACATCACTTTGATAGACAAGGGTTCGCCACTCACCATGACCCTGTCCTGGCGGGCATAAGGCAAATAAGGGATCAATACGCTTATGGTTTTAGAGCCGCTCCTGCGTAAAGCGTCTACCGTAAGCAAAAGCTTCATCACCTCATTGGAATCATTAAGTCTTGTAGAGATCAGCACTTCATCTGCACTGCCTTGTAATTTAATGTGTACCTCGCCCCCGCTAAATAAAAAGCTTTTGCTGTCTATCTCTTCAATCGAAGATGGAAATGGGTTGAATCCGGTTGATAAGTTTAATATTTTCATAGATATTTGTGTTACAATGACACAAATTAAATATTTATATTTTTCTTATTCAAATTAATTTGTGTTTATTTTACACAAATTTAATTCATATGAGTTTATTCAAATCAAAACCATTGATTTTCAATTGACTGTATTTATCACCATCAAATGAATAAAGTTTACCCGGCCGGCCCGCTGTCACTGATGGCGCTTTTTCATCCAGTTCGATAACCAACCCCATCGACATCATTTTGCGTTTAAAATTGCGACGGTCTATCTCACGTCCCAGCAATATGGCATAAAGATGCTCCAGGTCCGAGAAAAGAAATTTGCGGTCCAGGAGTTCAAAACCAATAGGCTCATACGTAATTTTCGCCCTTAGTCGTGCTATAGCCTTTTCCACAATGTCTTTATGATCAAATGCCAGTGCAGGCAACTCATAGATGTTAAACCAGGCAGCCTCAGCAGCATCTGTAGAGGCAAAAAGACTAAAATCAGCAGACTTCACCAAACCAAAATAAGAAACAGAAACAATACGCATCCGTGGATCACGGTCTGGTTTTCCAAACGTAAAAAGCTGCTCCAGGTAATTGATTGATATCCCCGCCTCTTCCCTCAGCTCACGCTCCACAGCTTCCTCCAGCGTTTCCTGGTTCAGCACGAAGCCACCCGGCAGCGCCCACTCATTTTTAAACGGCTCTACTTTACGTTTAATCAATAAAACAGAAATACCATTTCCCTGATTATACCCAAAAACAATGGCATCAACAGTAACTTTAATATCTTGTTTTATTTCGAACGTAGTTTTAGTCATTTGAATAGTTGGCTTCCTGCAAATGTATAGATTTAATAAAGAACTGGAGTAATTACACTAACTTGATGAAAATATTGTCTTTAAACAACAATCAGCTTCTGCTTGTTAATGTGCTAGCTAATTTACATCTGTTGCACCTAAAGTCATAAAAACCCAACCATTTATCGTTCAACAACCAGTCTCCATTACAGGAAGGACATTTTCTCAATTTGTCTTTTGCAATTGAAATAGTCCGGTAGTTGTAAAGATAATAATAGGTGGATACCCCGCTCAATTCGGCGATTCTCTTACAAAGTTCCCTACCAACCTGCGAAAGTTGGGATGTAGGATCAGACATTTGTTTTGTCGCCCATTTTTCTCCAACGCCACACCCCATATTCAAGTTATCGCAAGAGATATAATCACCCTCCCAAGATTCAATATCAGTCTGCTCTTTATCTGTCAAACCTTTTATCTTATAAATAGGGACCGCGCCACCACAAGAACCACATTCAATAGCTGAGCCTTCGTTCAGATATGTGGTAAACAACAAATAAGAATCATGTAGATCACAAGTACAGACATCCTTTTAAAATGGAATATGTTCTCCGAGAACTTCGATCTTCAATCTAGAATTACATCCCTCCTCTAAGTTTTTGATTCTGAGATTAACCCATTCATTATTATATATTGAATCCAACGAGTTTTGTTCCAGAGTGGTCTGATAACAAATCAATTCATTCTCTGCAACATATGGAGATTCAAACCCACCCATAATCTGCCCTGTCCGACAAAGACTTTTCATTAACAGAATGAATTCGTCATATAATTTGTCTCTATCAAAATCCGAATTTATAGTTATCGCTATTTTTTGCTTGTACATGAAATGATAGCCCTTTTATACCAATACCTAAGATATAAAAGATATGTCAATAAAAAAGCCTCCGAACAGCTTCCTGAGCTTTAACCAACTGCCCCTGTCTTTACTTGACAATATGAATAATAATAAAAACAGATCGCTTATATTTGGAGTAACCTTAAAACACCAACCATGTTTAAATGCTCTTTACGCTACCTAAGCGCTACTTTAATAACCACTATGTCTATTTGTTCACTCCATGCTGTCGGCCAGGAGATCCCTACAACTATACATAGCGAAAAGATGAAAACCTTTATTGCTTTAGAAAAGAAACTGGGTAGTAAACCCTACCAGCCTGAAGGTGATGTTATCATTCCTGCTGGAATGGAATCGCCGATAACCTACAGACGTACGGAGAAAGATATTCCTGATCTATTGGTTACCTATACTTTCAGTAAACAGGATTCTTTAATGCATCAAATTGAATACGAATGGGATATGACTTACTTTGAGCCGAACCAGAAAACTCAGCCCCTTAAGATTCAAAAAGCTTTTATCAAAAAATATCTGACCTTAGTGGATCAGCTTGATAAAAAACTAGGAAAAAGTAATCAACGCGGCGACTTAAGTGACCTCACAAAAATAGACCTCAAAGGTGGCCTTAGCCGTAGTGATTCGTGGATCCCGAATGACACTACCGAGGTTCATATCTATTCAATATTCAGTAACTATCCAGAAGAAAAAGGCGATGTCAAGATAGATCCGGCTAATCGAATCAGACTAAGTATATCCAAAATGAAAAAACAGCCTCCGGAGCTTAGTGAAAAAGCAATCATGGCTGCTCAAAAAAATTATGACCAGTTCATCATTAAATTACGTGCAGGTGATCTGGAAGGTGCCAAAGCTTATGTTTCTAACTTAATAAAAAGTCAGTTAACAGAAGCGGCATTTAATCTTCTCAAAGCATCCATCAAACCTGGAGGCTTCAAAATCTACTACCAGACTTTGCAAGAAATAAACGGAACCAATTATCTGGTTATTCAATTTGCCTACGACGATGCTCCTGAAAGACCAAAAGAAGTCATAAAGGTTCTCTTTGACAAAGAACATACCATCATCGGTATCCAACCCTTGGTGTGGAAAGAAAAGACCTAACCTATCTCAATTTGGTAAGCATACTTTAATAGTTCAAATTTCTAAATTTCAGTTCCACTATGCTAAAAAACGTACTAAAAAGAATTTCCCAGTTATCTATAAAAGCTGGAGATAGAATATTTTCAAAAGAACAAATTGAGTCTGAATGGTTAGGTAATGAGCCTGCAAAAATTGAGGCTATAGAAGCAACTGAAAAAAATCTCGGTATAAAACTCCCCCAGGATTATAAAGACTTTCTTTTAATCACCAATGGATTTGCAGCAATAAGAAATAATATCGAGCCCAGATTTGAAACTTTGGATTGCATTGATTATTTAATCAATATTGACAGTGATACAGTTGAAATATGGAATCAGGAAGGCCTGGAAGACGTTGGCAAAGAACTGGCAAGAGCAATATTAATTGGAGGTATTAATGAGGAGCAATATTTTCTCCTTATTCCGCAAAAATCACCTGCAGATGATTGGAAATATTGGAAGTTTGCTTCCTGGATTCCCGGTGAAGCTCCCTATGAGAACTTAATTGATTATTTCTCAAACGTCCTGGAAGCTTTAGAAACAGAAGGATAGAATAAGGTTTTTTAGACCTTGCTTAGTGATTGACAAACTAGATATGAACACACTAAGTTCAAAAAGTCAAACTGAAATTAAGTAATAGAATTCTTAAAAGAAGAAGACCTTTGGGAAAGTGTAACAAGGCAGGATCAGAAACAATCTTTGAAGGAGCGTTGGACCTCATCCGTGGTGAAGAAAACAAATGGCTTTCAGCAGAGTATAACTAATTGATAGTTATTGGGAAGATATGCTTTGCACATCGGTTTTGATATGATTAAATTTGCGTATTAACACTTACATTTTGAGTTAGTCAATTTAATAAACTGTAGTCAAATGGGTTATATAAGAGAATATTACGAACGAATCATGAAACTGCAGGAAACAGAATGGGAATTTATAGCTTCTCATTTTGACAGGAAAGTATTTGCCAAAAACCAGGTCATTACCCAGCAAGGCGAAATAGAAAACTACCTCTCATTTGTCGAAACAGGTATCGTTCGGTTTTATATTCCTGATGATGAAAACGAACTAACTTTCGATTTTTGTTTTGATAAAGAGTTTACCTGTGCTTACCATTCATTTTTAACACAAACACCCTCTGATTACGAATTACAAGCATTAACTAACACAGTTGTTTGGCAAATATCCTATGATGGTTTGCAAAAAGTCTATGCACAAACACAAGCGGGAAATTACTTAGGACGTTTGGTGTCTGAAAGACTGTTTCTTGAAAAAAGCAAAAGAGAATTATCGCTTCTAAAACATACCGCCAGAGAGCGTTATTTGAATTTATTCAGCGAACAACCTAATGTATTAAAATTCATTCCGTTAAAATATGTTGCTTCATATATTGGTA
>NZ_QAIL01000469.1 GCF_003061025.1 Pedobacter sp. HMWF019
TTGCAATATTGATCAGAAAGTCTGAAAGCTCAAAGATATTGGCCTGCATCGATCTGCACTTATTATGCACTATAGTATTCGTAAACAAATCATTATAGCCGTTTTTTACCATTCCCACACAAGAGGCCGATGGTGCTACGATATATTTATTTTCGGAAAAATCATTCAAAAATTTAGTACCGGTCTCTTTGGCTTCTTCCCAGTATCCAGCATTATAAGCCGGTTGTCCACAGCAGGTCTGCTTGGAGTTATAATTCACCTCACACCCTGCCTTTTCCAATACTTTAATGGTATTAAAAGCAGTTTCAGGATACAGCTGATCTACAAAACATGGAATAAATAATTCTACCTTCATCTATAAATTCTTTTTCTCTAATCTAGCACCGGTTTTGCAGAAATCTTTCTCTCCGCAGCTTTTAAAGCCAGCAGCAACACCAACCCCATGATAAAGAAGGTGGTCAGTGCAATGGCCGAGTTCCGCATATTGCCGGTTAATTCTTCTATATATGCAAAGCTAGCCAATCCGGCTACAATTGCAAGTTTTTCCGTAACATCATAAAAGCTGAAGAAAGAGGCCGTATCAGCTGTATTTGAAGGAATATATTTGGAATACGTTGACCGGGAAAGAGATTGTATACCGCCCATTACCAGTCCAACCACTGCTGCTAAAACATAGAATTGAACCGCAGTAGTTATATAGTAAGCAGCAATACACATGCCCACCCAAATCACCACAACACTAATCAGTACGCTCACATTGCCATATATTTTAGATAGATATGACATGATGTTGGCACCAGCAATAGCAACAAGCTGTATAATTAAGATGACTAAGATTAAACTGGATGTGGGCAGATGCAGGATCTTTTCTCCAAAGCTTGCAGCCACCAGCATAATGGTTTGAACGCCCATAGAATAAAAGAAGAAAGCCAGTAAAAAGCGCTTCATCAAAGTCATCTTTTTAACCTGATGCCAAACTTTTTGCAGCTCTTTGAAGCCTCCGGATACTTTTTTCTGTTCCTCTACACTGAAGTTTGGACTGCCTTTGGGCAATACTTTAAAAGGAATCTGGGCAAAGCCGATCCACCACAGGCCAACCAGTAAGAAGGACAATCTTGGAGGAAAGCTGAGATCTGTGATCCCGAAGAGTTCCGGTTTTAAAACAAATACAAAACAGATGAGCTGCAGGATCACACTCCCTACATAGCCATAACTAAAGCCTTTTGCACTCACCGCATCCTGCTGATCAGCAGTGGCTATTTCAGGCAGATAAGAATTGTAAAACACAAAACCACCGGCATAGCCTATTGCCGCTAAAGCAAAACAAATCACCCCCAGTTCCAGGGTGTCCAGCTTGAAGAAAAACAATGCGCAGCAGGACAAAGCACCTAACCAGGTAAACAGCTTCATGTATATTTTCTTATTCCCCCTGTAATCTGCCATAGAAGTCAGCAAGGGAGAAATTAAAGCGATAATGAGGTAGGCCACTGCCAGTGCGTAATTAGACAGCGCGGTATTCACAAAGCGCATCCCAAAGAAGGAGACTTTATCTCCGTATTCGGGTGTTGTGGTAATAATGGTATAGTAGGCGGGAAAAATTGTCGAGGTAATGACGAGATTGTACGCTGAATTTGCCCAGTCGAAAAATGCCCACGACCGGATGACTTTTTTGTTATTCTTCTGTTCCATGTTTGTATAGGGACTAAAAGTATAAAAAAAGTTTTAAGCACTTCGTAAAAAAATAATGTGCACTTCGGAGAATACGCCTTCTGCGCGCCGCTGCGCGACTGCTGC
Source organism: Pedobacter sp. HMWF019 (assembly GCF_003061025.1). GTDB lineage: Bacteria > Bacteroidota > Bacteroidia > Sphingobacteriales > Sphingobacteriaceae > Pedobacter. The sequence continues at coordinate 1,795 of NZ_QAIL01000469.1, forward strand.
GAAGCTCAATGTCTCCTCTGAGCAGTATTATTTTTTTACGCCCAGCTTAAACCCCTTATTTTACTTGTTGTATCGAGCTGCTTCCCGATTTATCCTCTTTAACGTTCTTAGGATTTCCCTTATAAGAAATAGACGTTGCACCAGAAGTCGCAACCTTCAAATCATTCAGCACATTAATATTCGCCTTTCCTACGCCCTTAATATTCAAGTCATAAATCCCAACCACAAAATCAAAAGCATCCAGTTCCACAGCACCTTTAGCCTTAAACAAATGCGTTCCGGCCTGTCCGGTCAAATGGATCTTGGTCGCTCCATCAACCTCAGTCGTTACTTTTCCTGCGTTGAGATCTAAGTTTACTTCCGTACTGCCATTTAACGTGAGCTTCAGGTCATCTACATTCAACCGCCCTGAACTCACCACCCTGCTAGGAGATTCTGCCTTTAAAGATTTCAACTGCGCAATACTCGCATGAACAACAATGGAATCCTTTCCACAATAAGCAGCCGTATCCAGTTTCAGCTTCAAAGTCCCACCACTCACATTGGTCTCTACCAAATTCACTACGTTAGAATCCGCAGATACCTTTACCTGATACATACTGTCTGGAATCTGGTGCAGAACCAGCTTAATCGGACCTGCAATTTCTATTTCATTAAACTCCTTAACCTTCTCATTACGTTCCTTCCGGACGCCTGAATCTTCAACACATTTGGTTTTACAAGCCGACCATAGAATGGGCAGCACAAGAATAAGAAAGCTTAATTTTTTCATCTGAATATAATTATTAATTCTTTGTTTATTGTTTTCATTTGTATTAATGAGCTCGTAAACTCGGTTTGTTTTTTTAAAGGTTATGAAGCTATATTTTAATAGGACCACAATTTTAGGAACACAATTTATAAATAATAGTTTTTTCCATCAGTTTTTATTTTGCCTGCATCCAGCAATTCCCTGATCTGGTTCAACTTCTCCGTTTCGTTCCCGGTTTTCACTCCCGCTACCAGATCATCCAAACTTTGGGGGCCCGTCTGCAGCAAAGTCGCAATTTCAAACTCCAGCTTCTCCGGAAATTCCTTCGACTCCTCTGCCCTCTTTTCAGCCAGACAAACATCACAAACCCCGCATTTCGCAGCGGCAGGTTCGTCAAAATAAGCCAGCAATTGAATACTCCGGCATTGCGCAGTACTTGCATAAGCTAAAACGGCGCTAATCTGATCATCCTGAATCTTCTTCCGGAGTTCAATATACTTTACATCAATATCCATATGCAGCTGATCTGCCCTTGGACGCAGGAACTGCAACTGTGGCTGATCTGTTTGTGGCAGATAAGACAAAATTTCCAGCTCGTGGAGCCTTTTCAACATGCCCACCAGGGTATTAAATGACACCCCCAGGCGTTTGGTCAGATCATACTCATTAATCTTTACATACTGATCAAATGAACCACCGTAAGACCTTAATATAGATTTAATTAAAGGATCATAGCCAGCATTCTCAATCTGAAAACGATAAAGATCCTCGTTATTGATCAAGAACAAAACCCTGGATTGTAAAAAGATATTCTCCGATAAGGTCAGATAACCATCATGTTCCAAAAACTTAAGTGCCCCAATAGTTTTAAGAACCCCCAGGTTAAACTTCTTGCAGTAATCTGCCAGATCAAAAGGAAAACTCAAACCCTCGCCCATGCCATAAGCCAGCTGGTAATAACTGCCCAGATAATGGTATGTTTTTTTTATCTCTTCTACAGAAGGAAAATTATTCGAGTATTTATATTCCAGTGCTTTCTGATCAGACTTATTAGCCAATAATACCGCAAACGCCCGGTGTTCATCCCGCCCGGCCCTTCCAGCTTCCTGATAATAAGCCTCCAGGCTTTCCGGAAGATCCAGATGCACCACAAAACGAACATCAGGTTTATCTATACCCATCCCAAATGCATTCGTAGCCACCATCACACGGGTCTTGTTGCTCTTCCAGTCTTCCTGCTTTCTCGACCTTTCACTCCGTTCCAGGCCTGCATGATAATAATCTGCCGAAATCTGGTTCCTTTTTAAAAAGAAAGACACCTCCGCCGTTTCCCGTCTGTTTCTCACATAGACCAGACCACAACCCTTCACATTCCGAATAATGTCGACCAGTTTCTTGTATTTATCCTCCAGGTCAAAAACCACATAACTCAGGTTTTTACGCGCAAAACTTTTCACAAAAACCTGCGGATCTTTCAATTCCAGCTTTTCTACAATATCTTTCCGTACAAACTGTGTAGCCGTAGCAGTAAGGGCAATTACCGGAACCTTCGGCAAAATCGTCCTCAATTCCTTAATTTGTAAATAAGGTGGCCTGAAATCGTAACCCCATTGGGAAATACAATGTGCCTCATCAATGGCTATCAAATTCACCTTCATATGCGAAATCCGCACCCTTACAATATCTGAGAGAAGCCGTTCAGGTGAGAGGTATAAAAATTTAATCTTGCCATAGATACAATTGTCCAGCAAAATATCAATTTCACGCTTTCCCATACCTGCATAGATGGCCACCGCCTCAATCCCCTTCGCCTTCAGGTTTTCAACCTGGTCTTTCATCAGCGCAATCAAAGGCGAAATCACCAGGCAAATCCCTTCCTGCAACATGGCCGGAACCTGGAAGCATAATGATTTTCCACCACCTGTTGGCAGTAAGGCCAGGGTATCTTTATGTGCTAAAACAGCATCAATGATATCCTCCTGCAAAGGCCGGAAGGAATCAAACCCCCAATATTGCTTTAATATGTCTGTTTTATTCATAATAAGATAGCTCCAAAACTATAAAAACGAACTGATATTATTAAATTGCGGCTTCAAAACGCAATACCTCCATCATATGAAAAGATATCTACTGGTCGTTGTTTTATCCGCCCTCATCAGTCCAGCTTTCTCACAAGATAAGAAAGAAAGCCCTAAATGGGATGTTGAAAAATACAAAGGCACCACAAAAACCTTCAGCATCAGCACAGATGAAGGCACTTGGATGAACCTAGACGTCAGTCCGGATGGAAAAGATATTGTTTTTGACCTTCTTGGAGATATTTATATCATGCCTGTTAACGGTGGAACCGCCCAGCTGCTGAGCGGTGGTATCGCCTGGGATGTACAGCCCCGGTTTAGTCCAAACGGGAAATATATTTCTTATACCAGTGACAAAAGCGGCGGCGACAACATCTGGATCATGAACCGCGACGGCTCTAATAAAAAACAGATCACCAAAGAGAGCTTCCGTTTACTGAACAATGCCACCTGGATGCCAAACAGCCAATATCTAGTGGCCCGGAAACACTTCACAGGGACCAGATCACTTGGTGCAGGAGAAATGTGGATGTACAACATTTATGGCGGTGAGGGTGTACAGCTGACCAAAAGAAAAAATGACCAGCAGGATGCCGGAGAACCCAATATTTCACCAAACGGGCGCTTCCTCTACTTTAGTGAAGACATGAGTCCCGGTCCTAATTTTGAATACAGCAAAGACCCTAACGGAATGATTTATGCCATAAGAAGGCTGGACATGACCACAGGCAAACTCAGCAACCTGATTGCCGAACAAGGTGGCGCAGCCAGGCCGCAAATCTCTCCGGACGCCAAATTTATGGCTTATGTAAAACGGGTACGTCTCAAATCAACCCTTTATATACAGAACCTTAAAACAGGAGAAGAATGGCCCGTGTTTGAAGATCTTTCTCATGACCAGCAGGAAACCTGGGCCATCTTTGGCGTCTATCCCAATTTCGCCTGGACGCCCGACGCCAAAAGCCTGATCTTTTATGCCAAAGGAAAAATCAAAAAAGTAGATCTGGGCAGCCTTCAAGTTACAGAAATCCCTTTCCAGGTTAACAGCGAACAAACTGTTCAGGAAGCCCTTCACTTTCCACAACAAGTGTACAGCAGCGAATTTACAGCCAAAATGATCCGCCAGCTCAAAACCTCTCCCGACAGCAAGTGGGTTGTTTTTAATGCGGCTGGTTTTCTTTATAAAAAAGAAATGCCAGATGGAAAACCAGAAAGACTGACCAATGGCCTTGATTTCGAATTTGAACCCTCTTTTAGCCCTGACGGAAAATATGTAGTCTTTACCACCTGGAGCGATGAATTCAAAGGCGCAGTAAAACGCGCAGACCTCAGATCGGGTAAAACCATTACCCTTACAGACGAAAAGGGCTTCTATTACTCCCCTTCCTATTCCTCAAAAGGAGATAAAATCGTATACAGAAAAGGAAGCGGCAATGATGTTCTGGGCTATTCCTATGGCAAAAACCCAGGTATATACATCGTTTCCTCCAACGGCGGAAATAAAACACAGATCCTGGACAACGGTATTAAACCACAATTCAACGCAGACGATAGCCGGATCTATTTCCAGGGCAACAGCAATGGTAAAAAAGCCTATAAAAGTGTAGACATCAACGGCGGAAATGAAAGAACACATTACACCTCCACTTATGCCACGCAATTTGCACCAAGCCCGGATGGGAAATGGATGGCCTTTACCGAATTGTTCAATGTTTACATTACCCCTATGGTTACCATAGGCTCAGAGCTTGATCTTTCTGCAGGAAACAAAGCCATTCCGCTCAGCAAAATCACCAAAGACGGAGGAACATACATCCATTGGAGCAACGACAGTAAAAAGCTTTGCTGGACACTCGGAGAGAATTACTATAGCAAAAACATCAATACCATTTTCAGTTTTGCAGACAGTACCGCCCAAAACCCTTCGGCCACAGCAGATCTAAATGACAGCCCTGCGGATGAAACCCCTATCAATCTGGTACTAAAAGCAGATGCCCCAACGGGACTCACGGCCTTAAAAGGCGCCCGGATCATTACCATGAATGGCGATGAAGTCATAGAAGAAGGCACTATTCTGATTGAAAACAACAAAATCATCAATATTGGAAAAGCAGCAGAAATTTCCATCCCGGCAAATGCCCAGGTGATCGATGTAACCGGAAAAACAATCATGCCCGGCATTGTAGATGTACATGCACACCTGCACACCAGCCCCGATGGCATCAGCCCTCAGCAGGACTGGTCTTACCTGGCCAACCTTGCTTTCGGTGTAACCACCTCTCACGATCCATCCAGCAATACAGAAATGGTCTTCAGTCAAAGCGAAATGCTCAAAGCAGGCCGGATGGTTGGTCCCCGCCTGTATTCTACAGGATCAATCCTATACGGAGCAGACGGAGACTTCAAAGTAGTCATCAACAGCCTGGACGATGCCTTATCCAATTTAAGAAGACTTAAAGCAGTAGGCGCATTTTCCGTAAAATCTTACAACCAGCCCCGCAGAGAACAGCGTCAGCAAATTATAGAAGCTGCACGACAACTCAAAATGGAAGTGGTACCAGAAGGCGGCTCTACCTTTTTTACCAATATGAATATGATTGCCGACGGACATACCGGCATAGAGCACAGTATCCCGGTGGTTCCCGTATACAAAGACGTTAAAAGCTTCTGGAACAATACCCAAGTAGGTTATACCCCTACCTTAATTGTAAGCTACGGTTCTCAGTGGGGCGAAAACTACTGGTATGACCGCACCAATGTCTGGGAAAATGAAAGACTCCTGGCCTTTACACCAAGAGCCATCATAGACGCACGCTCCAGAAGACGAACCACCTCAGAGTATGGAGATTACGGTCATATCGATGTAGCCAAAGCAGTTAAGCAAATCGCCGACGGCGGCACAAAAGTAAATCTGGGTGCCCATGGCCAGATCCAGGGATTAGGTGCACACTGGGAACTTTGGATGCTGGTACAAGGCGGCATGAGTCCGTTACAAGCCATTCGATGCGCAACCATCAATGGTGCAGGTTACCTGGGTATGAATAAAGAAATTGGGTCACTCGAAAAAGGAAAACTGGCAGATCTGATCGTAATGGATTCTAATCCGCTCGACGACATCCGGAATTCTGAAAAGATCAAATACGTAATGGTGAACGGAAGAATCTACGACAGCATGTCGATGAATGAAATTGGAAGCAGGGATAAACTTAGAGGGCGCCTTTGGTTTGAACTCAACAAGAGCAATGGCTATACCTCACCAGCCGATGCTTCAGAAACCTGGACTTTTACAGTACCGGAATGCGATTAAATCCAATCGCATTCCGATTGCTTCTCTAATAAGTAAACACCTTGCCACCTACCATAACCTCCTGGGTAGCCTCGTCAAAAGTGGCTTTCATTCCTGTTCTGGCAGCTGCGTTGGTCATAATATTCGCAATAGAGTGATAATAACCTGCCTCAACAGGTGCATTCGTTTCCTTCCGGCTGCGAATGCATTCCATCCAGTTCCGCATATGCGCGGAAGTCAGCTTATCTCCACCGGTATTGGCAGAAGTGGCTACCTTTTCCGTATTGTCTGTCAGTTTCATTTCCGGCAGCAGGTTGGCTTTCATATGCATAGCACTGGCCGGCCCCTCTTTAAGGCCTCCTTTTGGAGACACCATATTGGTATTCAGGTTCAGCTCACCCCCGTTTGAATAATAGATTTCCGCAGGATTTTCATCGCCATTATGCATTCTGGAAGAAAAGACCACCTGGAAACCATGGTCAGGATCCTGAGCCAGGCCATAATCAAATACTGCAGTGGTGGTATCCCAGTTCCGTCGTCCATCGCGCCACTGGTAAATGCCACCGTTGGCCACTACACTTCTGGGATGCTTTAAACCCGTAAACCAATGCACCGTATCAATCTGGTGCGACATCCATTGTCCTGGCATTCCAGACGAATAAGGCCAGAACAAACGATATTCCAGGTATTTCCGCGGATCCCATTCTTCAAAAGGACGATTGATCAGAAAGCGCTTCCAATCCGTATCCTCCTGTTTCAATTTGGCCACCAGATCTGGCCTGCGCCAACGCCCCGGCTGATTCACATTCCAGGTCAGTTCGACCATGGTAATATCCCCAAATTTACCTTCCTTAATAAACTGCGATGCCGCTTTATAATTATTCCCACTCCGGCGCTGCGAACCGATCTGCACAATCTGCTTAGAAGCTTTGATCATTTTCAGCGCCGCCCTTGCATCAGCCATGGTTTCAGCAAAAGGCTTTTCACAATACACATCACACTTCGCGCTCACCGCTTCCATGGCATGAACAGCATGCTGAAAATCTGCTGTACTTACAATAACCGCATCAATATCTTTTAAATCATATAATTCTTCATTGTTCCTGCAGCCCGTAATGTCATGGCCAAACTTACTCTTCAAATGCTCCACCCCCAAACCTCTGCGGTAATTCCAGAGATCAGAAACCGCTACAATATCAAAATTGAGTTCCTTCTGATGGTTTAAAAAGCTGGGCAGCAGCGAATCTTTAAAGCGGTCAGAAAAGCCAACCACACCTACACGCACCCTATCATTTGCACCTATAATATTACCATAACTCTTGGCACTTAAGCCCATCGTTCCCAAATAGGTACCCGCAGCAGCAATGGCCGATTGTTTAATAAATTTTCTTCTCGATTCTATCATAGTTAAAGCGATTTAGAGTGTTTTAATTTTAATACTTCTGAAAGATACTTTGTCGCCATGGTCCTGCAGCAGGATATGCCCTTTAGGCGCCATTCCAAAATTCTTCCAGTCTTTATACTTACTATCGGCCACAAGCGCCAGAAATTCTGCAGAACCACGTGTATATTCCAGAATCTTATACCCGTTTAACCAATATTCAATTTTGTTATCAGGAAAAACGCGGATCAGGCCCCGGTTCCATTCCCCTATTTTGCGCTGCGCATTCGGGATTTTCTTACTTGTGATCAGGTCGTACAACGAACCCAGCGTACGGTTTCCGTTTTTACCCAATTTAGCATCCGGATGTCTTTCATCATCCAGAATCTGGTACTCAGGACCTATTGCAGACCCTTTGTTTCCCTCGGTTAGTGTTACAAAATATTTAACCCCGCTGTTGGCACCTTCAGTCAGTTTAAAATCAAACTTCAGTTCAAAAGCAGCATATTCTTTATCCGTTACAATATCACCACCATTGGTAGATTCTGCTCCATTGGATTTCTGAACGCTCAGTTCACCATTTTCAATCAGCCAGCCCTTTTCAGGAAAAGTACTTTTATAAGCGCCTCTCCAGCCCTTACTGGTTTTTCCATCCCACAACAAGGAGTAGCCTTCTGCTTTTTCCTGCAGAGAAAGATTGTTTGGAATCAGGTTCACTACAAAAATATCATCCTGTTTAGAGGGCTTCAGGTTTTCTGTCTGAATCCTGATGTTGCGCCAGCGGATCTGCTTTCCGGGTGCATCATCCTTGCCTATAGCATGAACCTGCAAGGCAATAAAACCACTCGGTGTCATATCATCAACCAAATTTGCTGCTGGAACCCCGTTTAACCAAGTCCGGATAGAGTGTCCAATACATTCTACCCGATATTTATTCCACTGGCGATTTTTAAAAGCCATCTGCGCTTTAGGATTAATATCCAAAGGATACAGCCAACCTCTTCTGGCTTCATCATAAATACCTGCACTGAACCTCCTGTCTGATGGGTCTACCTCCACCTGATAACCATGAACACGGCCATTCTGGTAAGCATCATTGCTCTCACTCCGAATCTGTATTCCCGAATTCATGGAATCGTCTACCAACAGCTCCAGTTCCAGAATAAAGTCTCCATAATTTTTTTCCGTAGCCAGGAAAGAATTGGGTGTACTGGCTACTGTTGTTCCTATAATTTCTCCATTTTGGACCTCGTATTTTGCTTTCCCATTCAACTGCTTCCAGCCCTGCAGATCCTTTCCATTAAAAAGGTTCTGCCACTTTGCGGTTTGTGCATGTACAAGGGAAGAACTTCCCATGACCATAACCGTTAGGATTAATCCTATTGATTTCTTCATTTTGTGATCGGTTTTTTTATAGTGATTGATTTATTTACGCGCAAAATCTGCAGCCTCTGCATTAAGACTGACGGCAGTTGGTTCTGTTCCTGAACTGATCTTTACCCTATAACGAAAGGTTGCAGATGCTCCTGGTGCCAGATGCATACGGAGTTCTTGTTTACCCTCACTAAAGACCTTCTGTCCTAAAGGATTCGCAGCAAACAGCCCATAGTCTCTTGCATGCCAATACGTAGGATATCCTGGATTTTTAGGATGATCTATCATCGCAATAGATACCGGAACCCGATCTTTAACACCATAGAGCAAACACCAGTTTCCCCGCGTACCCCAAGCCTCATTACCTCTTTTACCTGCACTGGTCAGATAGTCTCCATTGGCACCATTCTTCGTTGGAGAAACCTCTGTAACGTTTCCCTGGCTATCACTGAATTTCTCCGTTTTATCTGAAGGAAGTTCAAGTTCTTTTGTTACCCGGATACCTAGCAAACCATCCTTAACATCGTTAAAATGCACCGTATCCCGCTGCGCGGTTAAAGTCGTATACCTGTCAATCGTCCGGCTGTTCTCTGTGCCGCTAAACACCAGTTCTGTCTTTTCTACGAGTAGCACTGTACCATCTTGTTTTTCCCAATTGGCCGTATAGACAAGCTTGCCTGCAGATTTCCCTTTGCTCAGTTCCAATACTTTCACATTCCTGATCCAGCCGTATTTACTCTTTTTCTCTACAGGTATGTTATAGGAATTGTTCCAGAAATCAAGACCGTTCACACTTTCATAATTAAACCATAAGCCTACGTGATGTGGATGATCCGTTCTTTCTCCGTCCCTTTTATCGAGCGGAAAGCCCCGGGTCACTACAGCTCCGTTTGCTGCCTGAATGGGATAAAGCACGGGTTTTTCTAAACTGGAGGGAAAAATAAAACTACTGAAATATCGGCCTCCAACTACAACGTCAATTTTCTTGTCTCCACGTTTATCCAAAAAATGGACTTCCTGAGTCTGGGCATACAACTGCATACTGAAGCTGCAGCAGAGAAAAAACACATACTTCTTCATATTTGGTCCGGCTTTCTTATATTTAGGTTATAATAGATCCTTTAAACTAAAGATAGGCTATTCAGCTGCAAATTGTCTTTCGCCAGGACAATTCCTCTAAAAATATTACGCAATCGATTTAGAAATCCGACTCTCAGCAGGTTGTATTTTAGTTTAGTATGACTGCGCCATGAGTGCGCAGTGAGTGCGCCATGAGTGCGCCTTTTCCTAGAATAAACGCGCACTCATGGCGCAATGATGCTGCAAATATTACGCAGTCATATAGCAACCATTAAGAACCATATCTGGTTTAAGTCGGTCATTTATTAGGTACTTTTTAAAACAAGCGCCATTCCAACATTGTTATTTAAGAAAGACTAAGAAATTATGTTAAAGCCAATACATTTATTTATACCCTGCATGGGTCTGTTTATGCTGTCTTGTACACAGAGCAATACAACTTCTTCAGTAAGCACAGATAAAACTTCAGTAGACAGTGCAAAAGTAGCCGATACCACAAAGATCATCAATATACTCTATAAATGCGCAGATAACAAAGAGATTCGCGTTTCTTATGACAATACCGATGAGAAAAATCAATTTGCACTGGTACAGACCGATATAAAAAAGCCCAACGTAACTAAAATGAAACTCGTCATTTCAGCTTCGGGCGCTAAATATTCTGATGGCAAACTTGTTTGGTGGAACAAAGGAAAAACAGGTTTTCTAACAGAGGCAACCGGCAAAGAAAAAATGCTGGTCAATGACTGTAATGAGTACCATGAAATGAACTAGAAGAATTGGAATATTTTTTGGGTTTAAGGCCAATATGTTTCTCAAATAACCTGGTAAAATGACTCAAATTAGTAAAGCCCATCCGATAGCCTACCTCAGAAACTGAAAGCCTTTGGTCTTTGATCAGATAAGCTGCCTCATCCATTCTTGATCTTTGGTAATAGTTAAAAATACTGTTCCCAAAGATCTGTTTAAACAAACGGTTCATCTTACTCTCGCTCATATGAGAAAAAAGAACCAATTCCTCCATCACCGGAGGAACACTCAAATCCTGCAGAATTTTATCTTTAATAGCATACATCATATGAACATCAATTGCGTTCAGGGGGTAACTAACTACCTCCTCCCGTTTCGTTAACTCGACAAAAAATAAATAGATCATTTCCTGGGCCTTTAATTTTAAAAAAAAGTCATTCAACTGAGCTGGGCCACTTGCCTCGGCAATCTTTTTCGCTACGTGTCTTATTTCCGGCGAAACGATTTCATCATACAAAAAGGGCTGATGGCCGGAAATCATATGATTTAACAACAAATTTTCATTATTCTCATTCAGCAGATTCTTTAGCAGATCAACATGTACGCTGATCAGGATCACATTTATTTTGGTTCCTGCAGCTATAAAAACTTCAACATCCATATCAGAAGAAGATACCTGTACCGAAGGCATTAACCTGGAATCATTCTCAGAAAATACATTACGGAAGCTAAAAGTAATTTCATTTTTCTCCTGCAGAGATCCGATCCGGTTCAGGCTCAGATCTTCCTTAAATTCACATCGATGGATCGTCATCCTCATCAGCGGGCCAAGCTCAATGGATCTCACATATCCCTGCCCAATATTTTCTGGCAGCATTAATTTTCCATCAACCATTTTACTACCGGCAACCGCAGACAGAACTTTCAATAAGCCAGTACCAGTTGTAGAGTTAGATTCAAAATGCATAAATACGGATATGGACTATTAATTAAACGAATATAAATATTTTAGCTCATTATACCTTTGTAATTTTGGATAAACAAAAAAAGAAACAACATGTCAAAAGTATTATTTTTAAGTATGCCCTCCCATGGACATATGAATCCAACCCTTGGTCTAGCTGCCGAGCTGATCAATCAGGGTGAAGAAATTACATTTTTCAGTTCCGAAGAATTCAAAAAAGCGATCGTAGAAATCGGCGCTGACTTTATATGTTATAAAGAAGACCTCAACTTATTCAAGAAAAGACAAGAACAAATCAAAAATACAGAACAAACTCCAAAAGCAGGGACCGGATTAGTAGCAGCCCTTCTGCAGCCCCAAAAGTTTATAGATGCTGTATTGACACAAATTGAAGGTTTAAAATTCGACTATGTGGTTTGTTCTGCCGCTTATCCTTATGCAACGGTTATTGCCCAGATCCTAAACATCCCTCTGGTCTCCTCCTATGCGGTTTTTGCCACATTCAAAGAACTGTTTAATAAAGACAAACCAGGTTCAGATAAAGGCCCAATGGGTCTTAATGCTGAAATAATGACGCAATTTAAAAAGGTAAGAGCATCGCTAATGGAAAAATATCAGGTTAAGATTTCTGAAGACATCTTTTCCCTTTTCTTCAACAAAGGCAACCTGAACATTATTTATACTTCAAAATATTTCATTCCTAATCTTGAAAATTACGACGACAGCTTTATTTTTATTGGCCCGCCTGTCTTTAATAAAAAATACGATGTAGATTTTCCTTTTGAAAAACTGGAAGGCAGGAAAGTCATCTATATTTCTTTGGGCACCATATTCAGCAACCATTACAATGAATTGAATCAATTGTTCTTTAAGAGTTTTGCTGATACAGATTATATCGTTGTGATGGCTGCTTATGATGTAGACCTTTCGCAATATCAAATCCCCGAAAACTTTATCATAAGAAATTATATTCCTCAATTGGAACTGTTAAAATACACCTCAGTAGCCATTACCCATGCAGGGATGAACAGCATTGGGGATTTGTTATATCATAAAGTGCCCTTTATCTCTATTCCTTTGGGTGCAGACCAGTTTTTCCTCGCCAACAGAGCACAAGAACTGGGCGCCACTGTTGTGCTGGACTTTAAGCATATTGATACTAAATTAATAAAAAGCGCTGTAGAAATGGTTCTTACAGATCCGGAATACCGTAAACACATAGAAGAAATCAGCGATTCCTTTATTCAGGCCGGTGGCTATAAAAAGGCCGCAGAGGAGATCTTCCGATTAATTAAACCACAACCCTGAAGGTCAGGTTCACCCTCGCCCGCATTGGCCGAATGGATTTAGCTATCCGATGTTCCCATTTCGCCTGGAGGTCACCTTTCATAATCAGCAGAGAACCATTCTCTAGTTTTACAGAATACTTTAACCGGTGATCCGCCTTATGGCGGATATCAAAGGCCCGAACTTGTCCAAAACTTACAGAAGCAATGGTTGGATGTGTTCCAAGGGCCTTTTCATTGTCGCTGTGCCAAGCTACTGAATCGTTGCCATCCCGATAATAATTAAGTAATACACTGTTAAACCTTGCATTTGTAATCTCCTCCACCCTTTCCCTGATCATCAGCAGATCTCTGGTCCAGGGTATTGGAGCTGTCCTTCCGGGAGAAGTATAATCATAAGCATCCGGATCAGCGTACCAAACGGATAACCTGGGCGTAATCACCTGTTTATCGTACATGGTGACTACTTTTTGTTTCCATGGACACTCTGTAATAAAGTTGTTCATCAGCCGTTCACTTTCCGCAAGGCTGAAAAATGCAGGCCGGTAATCCAGCAGATCTTTAGGTAAACCCGTGCTTTGACCTGCTTCGGCAAAAAAACTCAATTGCTCCATCTCCATAATATTGATCTGGTATTTAAAATTTCAAACTCTTTTTATAAGCATCAAAAAT
>NZ_QAIL01000470.1 GCF_003061025.1 Pedobacter sp. HMWF019
GTTTTATGCTGTGTAAACGGGTGGTGCTTTACATACGCTACAAAATTTTTAAAAAAAATATTTCAGTGAATTGGACGGAATAATCAGAAATCAAAAGATTATATTAAATAATAAATATTGAATAATTTTGTAGCGTTTTACAGTTCCCGTCCGTTTGTCTTTTATTAGGGTTAAATGTCTGCCCTTCGGAACCGGGAATAAATTAATAACAAAAGATAGGCTTATCGAAGCGTGGATAAAAAAAGTATAATGTTCCAGGATATTATTGATGGACTTGGGGCTCATGATAAGCGGGTGCAAGAACGGATCTATATCTTTTATTGGGGGTATTTAATGGGTGTTGCAGTTAGATATATCCAGGATAGGGATACGGCCAAGGAAGTTGTTAATGACAGCTTTATTAAAGCATTTAAGAACATGTACGATTTTAAACACAATCATGTAATTGAGGATTTCCAAAAGTCTTTTAAGGCCTGGCTGGCAAAAATTACGGTACGGACAGCATTGGACAGGATCAGACTCAATAAGTCTCCTCTGAGTTTTGTTGAAGATTATGAAAACCTTTCGACCGGGCATGTGGAGATAACAGATACACTATTTGTAGATGATATTATGAAATTGTTGTATTACCTGCCTGATTTGCACCGGACGGTATTCAACATGTATGAAATAGAAGGTTTTAGCCATGATGAAATATCTAAAACTTTGGCTATCCCTGAGAGTTCGAGCAGAACTTATTTAACCAGGGCAAAGCAACGGTTAAGAGAATTATATATAAAAAAGCATTAGAGTTAAGGGATGGAAGCTCCGGATAAGAAAGAATTAATTGATGAAATCGCTGCTCTTTTTAAAGAGCACGAGGAACCCTATGAGGCTGGAGCCTGGGAGGATTTCTCAAAGCGTAGCAAAAAGAAAGGACCAATAGGTGTGATTTGGATAGGTGTTGCCGCTGCTTTATTGGTGATTTGTTCTGTTTTGCCTTTTATTTGGAAAAAGAATAGTGTGGAACAGATAACTGTGGGTTTAAAAAAAGGACAAACAAAATTGCCTGAAATAACGCTTGATGGCAACTCAGGTTCAAAAGAGAATCATAATGTGGAGCCGGAAAAATCGAAGTCTGATGTTCTGGAAGGTAATCAAACGGGATTGATCAATCAGGCGCTTTCTTTTAAAAACAAAGATCATCAGAATCAAATTATAAATGAACTGATTTCTAAAGAGGCCGTTGAATCTAAGGCCTCAATTGCTATTGCTTCAGATAGCAGTTCCAAGCCATTCAAAAAAACAGATATAGCGTCGGCAGGATTAAAAAGTCAAGACCATGTGGCTGGTAATGAGAAGGCTAAGGAGAAGGATTTTATGGAGTTTTTAAGAGAAGAGTCTTCGAAGCCTGCAACTAAAACAGCAAAAGCAAAAACCGATTCAAGGTGGGATTTTGGGGTCGAAGTTTCGCCAACTTTATTACAATCCAGGTTAAATATGGGCGCTGGTGTGACCACAGAGTATAAATTATCCAAGAGTTTTTCTTTAAGTTCCGGGGTTGCTTATGTAGCTATGGCTGCAGGGAAAAACCTTACGCCTGATTTTAGCCAGGCCAGTATGATGTCAAATAAGAAACTGACTTCTGTTAACTCAGATATCAGGGCTATTGATATTCCAATTTCTTTGACTTTTAATGTGAATAAACAGTTGTATACTTCTGTTGGTGTTTCCTATTTTGGGGTAATAAGTGAGAAAAGAAACAATAAGTATTTAACAGAACTGGAAGTTTCAAGTACTTTACAGGATGTAGCTACGGGTGATATTAAGTCTTTTCAGAGCGTTCTAAGGGAGAAAAACAATGAGGTTGTAACCGAAACGCCGCTAAATGGGAATAGTTATCTGGGCTTTTTTAACTTTTCCGTAGGCCGGAAACAGGAAATTTTCAATAAATATAATATCGTTGTAGAGCCATTTTTGAAAATACCAGTTGGGAAATTATCTAACCAGGATCTAAAACTTACCAATGGAGGTGTAAGACTTAAATTGACGTTTTAACTATTGGTAATCAGAACGAAAAGGGGCGAGTGCCCCTTTTTTTGTGTATTGTTTGTAATATTTTCGCCTTAGGAAACACTTATGGCGATTCTGTTATATAATTATGTACTTTTGGACCTGAATTGAATTTCGGTCTATGATTTAGAAGACAGACAATGGAAAAGGATGAAATTGTAATTACAGAAATACTTGCCGGGGCCAAAAAGCTTTTCGGAAAACATGGTCTGAAAAAAACGACCATGGAAGATATTGCTGCAGCTGCAGGAAAGGGCAAGAGTACGCTTTATTATTATTTTCCAAGTAAAAAGGAGATTTTTGAGGCGGTTGTGGAGAGTGAAATGAAAAATGTGGTTAAAAGTTTAAGAGAGGCGGTCAATGCAGCCAGAAAAGCAAAAGACAAGTTGAAAGCCTTTCTTCATGCACAACTAACTGCAATAGTGGGGTATCATTCCTTTAAAGAGGTGATTTTTGAAGATTCTATGGAAAGTCTTAAGGTGCTCATGTGCTTGAAGACCAGGTATGAACAGATTCAGATCGATATGATCAGAGAGATATTGCTTGGTGGCTCTCAATCTGGTGAATTTAAAGAACTTTCCCTGATAAAGATGAATAAAATGGCCTTTATGATGGTGACCGCCTTTAGGGGGTTGCATTATCCATTGAGCATAGAAAGCTCTGAATTTGAGTCTGGGGAATACTTTGATGAGATGATTGATTTGCTGATTGAGGGTATAGGAA
>NZ_QAIL01000471.1 GCF_003061025.1 Pedobacter sp. HMWF019
GTAGTAGGAAACATACTTTGTTAAAATATAATTTGTTAATGGCTTTAGTCTTCTAAGCGTATCTGCAGGATGCATTCCGCTATCTGTATAAAATTCTGGCGTACCATTGATCTTGGTATACCACACTTTTCCTAAAGAGTTTGTGGTCAATGTATCCGGTTGGGTGATTTTTCTTTGATGAGCTAATTGCTCTTTATCTAGAGGAAGTATTATTCTATCATTAAGATTTATATCACATGGAATTGGTTCATAACGATCACTTTTCCAAACCATACATTTCTCGTTGGGAAGCGGTTCATGGTAGTCCGTGCCTATGACATTGGTGGAAAATAAGGAGATGGTACCGCCTGAAATGAGTAGAATAAGAAGTCCAGTTGCAATCTTCTTATTTAATCCTTCATTGTTGTTTGGAGGAGGGAAGTCATTTTCACCAGGCCCATCATCTTGATCCTCGTCAGAAACAGGAGGTCCGTCATATTCATTCGGAGGAGGATCATCATCGACAAGAGGTATTGAATGGAAACTTTTATAGTACGCTATACTTGGCCTGGGTTGGAAGTCAATTAGCCAAGCCAGGAGCTCGCTGTTTCTGTTGTGTGTTGTCGTCGTTTCGCCTTTTAAATGGTTTAATAGTGGCCTAAATACTCCGGTTTTTGCATCTGATATCTTTTCTCGAAAGTTGACTCCCACTTTATCCAGATCAAAAAACTCTGAAAAAATATCATCGTCTTCTGGTTTGTACCTATTATCGTAAATCTTCAAACAGGCATTTTTCAATCTTGCAGTCGTTGCATTTTTTAAGAGTGGTAGGTCACCATTCGCCAACTTTTCTTCATAGGCAGCGAAAACTTTAACTTGATAATTTTCAGGCATTTTTCAAAAATTAAAGCGTAAAAATAGATACGGAATTTATGGAATTTTTACGGTTTTCCGGAATTTGAAGAGCATTGAAAGTGATTTAAAGACGGAATTTCGAAGAATAACTGAATACTAGATCCGATTGCTATCGAGATATAGACTCAATCTGGTTTTCCGTAAAAAAATCTGTTTGTGCGCTGATACATTTGAGCATACCAATAAGGAAGAAAATTTTTTACAAAAATTATTAATTAAATCTATTATGTCAGAGTACAGAATTAGCGGAATTTGGATAAACCAAAATCAAGTCATTACCCATTATGCTTTTCATACTGTTGGAGTGAATTCAACATCTAAAGCAATTAAAACAACAAAATCCGATGCGATTGCAATGCTGGAAAAATCGGGTAATACAGCAGTTACATGGGTTTGGAATTATAAGACTTCAAAGTGGGGTATTGGAGAAACGGTTGAAGTAGTCCACGGAGAAAATGGAAAATATCTTAGATCTAATCGTGATGATAGATTAACAGATAACCTTAGGCACCTCGTCGATTTTGACTGGATAACTCAATAATGGTAGGCTAAGCTATACATTGAGTTTTTTTAGAATAAAAGTTTGGACTCATTGTTTATTTGAGATAAAATAACAAGATTTGAAATAACCAACTATTCTATCTGTATCTTATGATACAGATAGAATTTTTAACGGCTCTCGATCATGAAGAATCTTTTATTGCTGATGCTGCTTTGCAGTGTTTTATTATCCACTAGTGTTGCCGCAATAGAATATGGTAGCATTGATAAGGATCATTATGCCAAATGTACCGGTAGTGTAAACTGTAGGGCATGTAAAACATGTAATTACTGTGCACATTGCAATTCAGGAGGAAGTTGTGGCGTATGCTCTTCTGGAAGTTCAATAAAACATATATCAACATTCAAATCGTCCACTAACAGTAGTTCTTCTCAGTGTAAAGGCATTACGAAAAAAGGAGCAAGGTGTAAAAGAATGGTTCGAGGTGGGGGATATTGTTGGCAGCACTCCTGATATTAAATTAACAGAATTCAAATAAATTCTATGAACGCTTAATCAACATGATAATACATAAAACTGAAAATTTATTAGTGCACGCTTCTGCAATCATTAAACAGTTTGAAAGAGTTGCCCAACTTACAGGAGAGAATTTTAATGTTTTTAAGATTCTAAAGTTAAGTACTATGGAAGTGAGGACTCATTCGTCATTTATTGCTGAACTCTTAGATCCAGAAGGTTCGCATGGACAGAAGGAGGTGTTTTTACTACTTTTTTGCGACCAATTTGACATTCATAATCTTAATTGTTCTAATGCAAAAGTTAAAGTTGAAAAGAAAATTAGTGCTATTTCTGAAGATGGCAATGAGGGAGGGAATATTGACATCCTGATAACTGATTTGGAAAATAATGCTGTTATAATTGAAAATAAGATTAACGCAATTGATTTGGAAAAGCAATTGCTTAGATATTTCAACTATGGCAAGACCTTTACTCAACATCGACTGCTCTATTTGACTTTAAATGGTACTGATCCATCGTTATGTAGTAGAATAAGTTTGAAGAATGAGGATTTTCAAAAAGGATCATACTCAGAAGATGTATTGAATTGGCTAGAGAAATGCAAGGAAAAATCCGTAGATCATCCCATTCTAAGAGAAACAATCACACAATATATCAACCTAATTAAATATTTAACACACCAAACAATTTCAAGTAAGATGTCTGAAGAGTTGATCTCATTAATTTCAAATAATAAAGAGTATTACAATTCAATTGATGATTTGTATGACGCCTATAGAAAATTTAAAGAACAGGTGAAAAGTAGATTCATGGCAGCCTTTTATAAGAAACAGCTTCAGGAAGATACTGTTATGCAAATCTCAGATTTAAAGTTCCTCTATGAAATTTTGGAGGATAATGAAGGTTTTTATTATGGTTTTTCTGTGGAAAGAGGAGGTACTTTATTGGATGGTACTTCTGTTGAAATGAGACCTTACGTGGATATTTTGAGATCAATTAATCCAAAATTTCGTTTTAGTCCACCTTACATTGGATGGGCATTTTTTGATCGCTTCTCAAAATTATTGAATGAGAAAGAGTTATTGTTCAATTTGCAGGACGACCGGTTTTTAGATAATCTTATAACTGAGTTGATAAATGAACTCAATGGAGTCATTAGTGAACTTAAAATGAAGCTAAGTACCGAAAACGTTATTTCAATTTTACCGAGTTCTAATTAAGTAATACAAGGACATGAATATTTATAAGGTGGAGGTTGAAGAATTTGCCCTTAAATAGTTAAATATGAAGAAGCTACATGAGTTTATCGATAAATGGCTTTCGGAAGAAGAAGTAATTAAGTTAATAACAGATTTTAGGACAGGCAAAGAAAGGTATGACTTAAGATTGTTTGACGATCTTTTATTTGATCCCCTAGGATATGAAGGTATAGAAGAGTATGAAGGGTATTATTATGGGACGATGATAGAAAGATCTGAATTGAAATTAGAAAGACAAGGTAATAAGATCGTTCCGGGGGATATCGATATTGTTTTTATTCCCTACAATCAAAACCAAGTGTTCTTTAATCGTACAGCAGTTTGGGAAGTGAAAATAGCCAGACCTCATTCAGAAAAAATAAACAAGAGCTCTAAATCATTAGGTACTGATCAAATTCGGGGCTTGATGGAAGATGGTTTTCCGTTAATTGGATTAATGCATGTTTGTATGAGTTATCCTTTAAAAGAAAGCAGCCTTGTTGATATTCGATTTCATAAAGACCCTGGACCATACCCAGGCAAAAGTTTTGAGGAATATCCACATGAGATTGTTAAAATGGATTGGTTGCCGGGACTGTCCATCAAGAACCAAATGAATAGGATGATCATGTCAGGGTTGCCTAAATATATTGGAATGACCGCTTTTGCACTTAATTTCGATTCCAGCAACCGTAAACTCATTACTTTGTCAGAAGAATATCGTGGCTATTCTTCGGGATATTTTAATCCAAAAAAAAGTGGGAATACAATTAACGCTATTAAAGAGCATTTTGAATTATTTGGCGACAAGAGATATACAAAACTTAAAATCTGGGATCTCAATGAAAATTAGTTGATACTGATTCCATTTCGTACTGCGAAATCTGTTGGCAACGCAATTGGCTGTTTAAAATATTTGTTCCAACTCATTGTTTATTTGGAATAAAATAGCAAGATTTGAAATAGCCTTTATTGTTTTTGCACTTCAAGGTGTAAACTGATTTTAACGACTCTCGATCATGAAAAAATCTTATTGTTTGTTCCTGTTTGCAGAGTATTTGTTTTTGCGTTTTTTTTAGTATACGCAACTGAATATTTACTTGTTAGGAAACTATCTAGGTAAAGGTACTTAAAGGATAATTTAGCGATAGAAAATATAATACATGTCAAAATTAAACTAACAAACATGGCGCATGAACCGAAATTAGAAGTATATAAAGTATATATAGGTGCAACACCTACGACCGTTGATAGATCTTTTGGTGGATTTTTGGAAAAAAAATATCCAGTTGAAGATTTTAAACTTAAAGAAGCTTATCATAAGCTTTTACAGGATTTAATTACTTCGATAGATACTAATTTTGTTCTGAATGATATTCGAAAAAAAGGTCTTCGAATTGATGAAAATTCAACTGCAAGCTTAGAAAGATCAATAAAAATTAAAACTAATAAGCATATAATATCAGGGACTATTAAAGGTGGTAGATATGGCCAACAAAGGTCTATTGGTTATACAAGAAAGCCCAACCAGAAGTATACGAAGATCAATACTACCGATATCGTAATGGATACTTTTTATTTCCTGTTGTATACTCCCTTCGGTAGCAATAAAGGAATATTGATGATACAGAGTTATTCCGACGATCAAATAAATGATGTTTTTATAAGTTGGTTGCGAGCCAATCTAAAGGCTGAAGGTTTTTATAAACCCAATTTGGAATTATATTGTCCAATTAAACTGCAGCGAGAATTTAAAGCTACAAGTGTTGTAAAAGAACTTAAGTTCACTAATGATGTAGTTGTAGAAAATATTGATGATGATCATAGTATCTCCACTGAGGCCTTTACGATTAATATATCAATTAGAGCGAAGGAAGATGGTGAAAGTTTAGGTAACCTTCAGAATCTAGTAAATTATGTGAAAAGATTTACTTTTGGAGACAAGAATAAACCATTAACTTTAGATGAGTTTAAAAGAAAAACAGGAACTTTATACAATGGTTCTCATCAAAGTTCGTTCGAGTTGGGGACTGGAATAGATATCAAACCAACAATTTATTTGAAAGATAAGGTTGATCTTCAGGTCGATGGAAGTCCTAAGTGGGACAGTTTGGAGAAATTTTGTTTAGAGCTGCTAGATGATATAAAAGAAGAAATTTACCCTGAAGCTGATGAAATATCTTAAAATTAGACATTATATATCCGTATTGCTAAGCGAAGGAACGAGATGGGAATTTGAAGATATTCTGAATGGTGGAGTTAATTTAACTGATAGGCAAATAAAACGCTATAGTTGGAGAAAAAGATACTTGCTTTTTGTTCCTGTGATGATATTAGTTCTAATACTCAAGAAAGGTATAAATTCAGAATGCATTGGATATGCGATAGCGGCACTTTCGATCTTTATTGGGCTGTTTGCAAGTTTAATTATAACTATGTATGGTCGATATTTGCAAATTCCACGTCTGCCTCCTACAGCTAATAACGATCAGAAGATTGAGGATAAAAAAGTGAGGAATTTTATAAGGCAATTTACCTTTGTGACGGGCAAAAATCTTTTAGTTGCTACTGTAATAATAGCTTTAATGTCATTAATACTCATTTTACCAGAGTATATGTCTATTAATGTATTTGAGAGCAAATTTATTTCATCTAATAATC
>NZ_QAIL01000472.1 GCF_003061025.1 Pedobacter sp. HMWF019
AATTTTAATTCACCGGCCTTTTTTATTTATACAGTTTTAACTGCAATTTCTTGTAATTAATAACAGCTTTATGCCCGAATAAGATATCGCCGCCAATAATAGCTGCAATAACCGGATGTCCCATTTGCTGATAGGTGGCATTGACGCTGTCCAGATCCAGCCCTACGGCTGCGTATTTCTTTAATTTAAGTCCGCCTAGTTTTAAAACCGGAATGGTTGCCATTAAAGTGCTTGACGTACTGAACAGGGTGGTTGCGTAATTTTCATCTGTATTTTCCTGTGAAACTGCAAGGTCATCAGAAAGGTGTTTTTCCAGTAATGTTTTGTCAAATACAGATCTCGATGCACCTGTATCAAGGACAGCGAGATGGGGCTCACCAAAAACAACAATTTCCATCAAAAGATGGAAACCGTCGTCTTGTAAGTTGATCAATTTCAAAGGAACATGTATTGCCCTCATGTACCTAGATCAGTTTCATTTCTGCTAAAACATTATTCATGTTCCGTACTGCATCTGCGCTTTTGTTAAAAGCAGCCTGTTCAGTTTCATTGAGTTTATAGTCGATAATGGATTCCCATCCATTGCGGCCAATCACCACAGGAACACCAAGACAAATATCTTTCTGACCATATTCTCCGTCTAAGGCTACGCAGCAGGTAAATAGTTTCTTTTCATCACGGACAATGCTTTCTACTAAAGCAGCTCCTGCAGCCCCAGGTGCGTACCAGGCCGAAGTACCCAATAATCCGGTTAGGGTTGCGCCACCTACCATAGTATCGGCAGCTACTTTATCTAAAACGGCCTGATCCAGTAATTCTGTTACTGGCAAACTCTGATAGGTTGCGAAGCGGGTAAGGGGAATCATGGTCGTGTCACCATGGCCACCAATAACAAAACCCTGAAGATCATTAGCACTGCAGTTGAGTGCCGTGCTCAGGTAATATTTAAAACGGGCACTATCTAAAGCGCCACCCATTCCAATAATTCTATGTTTAGGGATACCCAGAGATTTTAAAGACAAATAGGTCATGGTATCCATTGGGTTGCTGATCACAATGATGATGGCGTCAGGTGAATATTTCAGGATGTTTTCAGCTACGCCTTTCACAATACCTGCATTAATGCCAATAAGTTCCTCGCGGGTCATCCCGGGTTTACGGGGCAGGCCTGAAGTAATGACGGCAACGGCTGATCCGGCAGTTTTACTGTAGTCGGCTGTTACACCTGTAATTTTGGTATCGAAGCCCAGAAGTGCAGCTGTTTGCATCATATCGATCGCTTTGCCTTCTGCAAAGCCTTCTTTAATATCTAAAAGTACAAGTTCCCGTGCCAGCTCTTTTCTTGCAATGTTATCAGCACAAGTGGCGCCAACGGCTCCTGCTCCTACAACAGTTATCTTCATAGTGGTATACGTTTATATTGGAAATTCCATTAATATGTGAACAAGTTATACAATTACTGCTTTATAAAAAATGCTTTTTAAAACTTTATGATTC
>NZ_QAIL01000473.1 GCF_003061025.1 Pedobacter sp. HMWF019
AAAAGGGATTAATGTGACATTTGACCTCTTTCAGCGGTCTCCCCTCGACAACCTGTTTGAATACGGGAAATTTTTATCCCGGAATGGAAATTTTAAAGAGAAGATGAGATCCTAGCATGCGGGAACAGAAAACTATTCCAACCTCCAAAACAGAAAGATCTGCGAAATTTGTGAAAACAGGTATCCAGATTGGTGGTAATTATATTAAACATTACTCCAAAAAGCTGTTCAACCCAAGTCTTAGCCGGGAGGAGCTTAATGAAGACAATGCAACTGACATCTATAAATCTTTAAGTGAACTTAAAGGAAGTGCTTTAAAGGTTGCGCAGATGTTAAGTATGGACAAAAACATATTGCCAAAATCCTACATAGATAAATTTACCCAGTCTCAATACAATGCGCCGCCGCTTTCAGGCCCGCTCATTGTAAGGACTTTTTCGAAGAATTTTGGTAAAACACCCGAACAGATTTATGATCAGTTCAACCTCATTTCCAGTAATGCAGCCTCTATAGGACAGGTGCATGAAGCCGTGTTAAACGGGAAAAAACTTGCGGTTAAGATCCAGTATCCCGGCGTTGGTGACAGCATTTCTTCTGATCTTAAACTTGTAAAGCCATTTGCCTTCCGCCTTCTGGGTATGGATGAAAAAGATCTTAACGTTTATATAAAAGAGGTAGAGGAACGTTTACTGGAAGAGACAGATTATGAACTCGAGATTAAACGCTCTCTTCAGTTTTCAAAGGCTTGTAAAGATCTCGAAAACATCGTTTTTCCAGACTATTATCCAGACTTATCCGGAAAAAGAATCATCACTATGGATTGGATTGATGGTCTTCATCTGCGTGAATTTCTAAAGACCAACCCAAGTACAGAGCTTAGAAACAAAATTGGGCAAGCGCTTTGGGATTTCTATAATTTTCAGCAACACGAACTTCGTGCTGTTCATGCAGATCCTCATCCGGGTAATTTTTTGATTACGCCCGATGAAAAACTTGGCGTCATCGACTTTGGCTGTATCAAAGAAATTCCAGACGATTTTTACAAGCCCTTCTTTTCCCTGATCTCTGATGACGTGACCACAGACAAAGCCAGGACTATTAAAGCTTTTCGAGAACTGGACATGATTCACGACAAGGACTCTGATGCTCAGGTCGATTTTTACTATAACGCCTATAAAGAAATGATCGAGCTGTTTGCCAGGCCTTACCGCAGCAAAACCTTTGATTTCAGCCAACCAGATTTTTTGAACAGTTGTACCATTATGGCGAGAAAATTTCAAAAATGCCTGAGTTTAAACAAGCCAGAGGGGTAAAACATTTTATTTATA
>NZ_QAIL01000474.1 GCF_003061025.1 Pedobacter sp. HMWF019
TAATTAATGTATTTGTTTTTAACTCCTTGCAGATGTTGTGGAATGAAATATAGACTTATCATTTGTCCGCCGGATTGATCCAATCCCTTGAATTCAATCAAAATTTCTTAACCAAATAAAAAAAACATGTATAAAAAAACGATATTTTCTATCGTAATGGCTTTGCTTTGCCTAAGCTTTACGAGTTATAGTCAAAAAAAAAGAACTGCTGACTGGCCACCGGTTGAAATGGGCGGAGTAGTTCCAGATCGCTTATTAGACGAACCGCTGGAAATCATAAATGATCCAAACGGAAGAACAGTAACCACGCTGAAAAGCGATAAGGGTAAATTAATTATTTTGGACTTTTGGGCTACCTGGTGCGGGGCTTGTGTTTCCGCCTTTCCAAAATTGGATTCTTTGCAAAAACTGTTTCCCGAAAGTTTAAGGATTCTTCTGGTTAACAGTAAGAATACAGGGGATAGCCCCGAAAAAGTGAAGGCATTGCTGGAGCGAACTGGAAATTCAGGAGATAAATTATCTTCTGTCGTTAACGACACACTGCTGAGCAAACTGTTCAGACATCAAATGATTCCCCATTATGTCTGGCTTAGAAATGACACGGTCCTCGCTACGACTTCTTCTTCAGAGCTTTCTGCCGACCATATTAGCAATGTTCTAAATTTTAGGGTTTTTAAACCGAATATTAAAGAGGATGTTTTAGATTTTGATCTTGATAAGCCCTTATTTTTTGGAGGCAATGGGGGCATGGGAGATCAGATCCTGTACCGTTCTCAAATGTCGGGTGCTATTTCCGGAATTGCATCTCAAACACTGGCAACCAAAAATAAATCTGGAATGATAGAACGGTATTGTTGTTTGAATGCTTCCAGGATTGATTTGTTCCGGCTGGCTTACAATGCGATGTCCATTCCCCGAAGCCGAATTTATATAATGTCCGACTCCCTGAATGTATTGCAGCGAAAAACGGAGGATCCTCGTAACTTCTGCTTCGAACTGATATGTCCGCCCTCTGGTATAGATGTAGTGAAAGCCAGGATGCGAACGCAACTGGAACAATACTTTGGATGGACTGCAGCATTCGAAGAAAAAATGGTTACCTGTCTGGTCCTTAAAGATGTCGGATATAGAAAATCCGATTCCGGATTGCCTGTCGGATATCTTTTTAATAGTCAGGAATCACGAAATTATATTCGCGGGCAGCAATTATCATTATTGATTAATTATTTGAATCAAAAGTTGCCGTTGCCCTTACTGGATGAAAGCGGCTCTTCCACTCCGGTTAACCTGGACTTACCACAGGACCTCACTAATTTGCCCGCACTTAAATCTTGTTTAGAAAAGCAAGGCTTGAGCCTTACTGAGCAATTCAGAACACTTACTGTGCTGGTATTTAGACCTGTAAATAAATTAAAAATATCATTTTAAACCAAATCATATGAGATATTATAACTTGTTATGTTGTATTGTGATCCCGTTCTTTTTGATGGCCCAAAACAATAGCGGGCAGAAAATAGTGAAGGGAAGAATTGTTGATGCAGCAACGGGCAAGCTGATGGTGGGAGCAAGCTTGCAAATGAAATTATCCGGTGGGCATAGTTATTCCGGATATGATGGCTTGTTTTCAGTTTCCGCCAGCTATCTGCCGGATTCGCTTATAGTTACTTTTGTGGGCTATCAGAAGCTTACATTACCCATCTCAGGGGCGACGGTATTTCTTGAGTTGCAAATGCGGGCTGAGGCCGGTATGCTTCAAGAAGTTAATGTATATACCGGTTATCAGGTTATTCCGAAAGAGCGGGCTACCGGTTCCTTTAGCACGGTCGATCTTAAAACTTTCAACGAGCAGGTCAGCAGAAATGTTCTTGATCGTCTGGAGGCGGTTGCTAATGGATTTTCTATTGACAAATATACCGGTGTAAGTTCAGGAGCACAGAATATGATGATACGTGGTCAAACCACTATTCTTGGTGTTAAAGGACCGCTTATTGTTGTGGATAATTTTCCTTATAACGGTGACCTTAAAAACATTAATCCAAATGATGTAGAGAATATAACTATTCTCAGAGATGCTGCTGCCGCATCTATCTGGGGTACAAAAGCTGGAAATGGAGTCATTGTAATTACGACAAAAAAAGGTCGTTTTAATCAGCCTGTGCGTGTAGATTTTAATTCCAATATTTCTTTCACTGCAAAGCCTGGCCTTTTTAGTTTGCCGCAAATGTCTTCCAGTGACTATATTGACCTTGAGCAGGATTTATTTGCGAAGAAATATAAAGTTGGGGATATCTCCAATGTCAATCAGCCGCCTTTTTCACCTGTCTACGAAATTTTATTTAAAAAGCTAAACGGTACGCTTAGTCCAGAAGAGGCCCAAATACAGCTTGATAGCTACAGATTGAACGATTACCGGAATGATCTGAATAAGTATTTTTATCAAACAGCAGTTGATCAGCAATACGCATTGAGCGCCAGAGGTGGTTCATCTGCTTATTCATGGTTGTTTTCTGCAGGCTATGACAGAAATATAGGCGGGTTAGCAGCAAAAGATAACCGCTTGAATTTACAAATGAGCAACACTTGGCAGGCATCAGATCAGTTGCAGATTAATGCATCTTTATATTTAACAAAGAGTGTTGCGGGTAATGGAAAACCTGGTTTTTTTGATCTTAAAACTGCAAATGGAAATTTACCTCCTTATACCAGACTTGTAGATGAGTTCGGACAAAAATTAGCGATTATCAAAGATTACAGGCAATCCTTCCTGGATGGAATTTCGAGTAGTAAACTTTTGGACTGGAATTATTATCCTTTAGATGACTACACGCACAGTGTTGTAGAAAATAAGTTGTTCGATTTTACGGGTAATCTCGGTTTAACCTACAAGATCAACTCTTTATTAGGAATTGACTTAAAGTATCAATATGAAAGACAGCAAAATGATGGGAAAACTGTTTATGATATAGATAGTTATTTTACAAGAAATCTGGTGAACAGGTTTACTTATACAGATCCATTAACGAATGATGTAAATTATAGAGTACCCAGGGGAGCAATTGCTGATTTTTCTAACAATTTGCTGCAAAGTCAACAATTGCGGGCGCAGATCAATTACAATCACAGTATAAGTAAGCTGCATGGGATAACGGCTATTTTGGGGGGTGAAATACGACAGATAGAACGGCCTGA
The DNA here is from genome assembly GCF_003061025.1 of Pedobacter sp. HMWF019. Classification (GTDB taxonomy): domain Bacteria; phylum Bacteroidota; class Bacteroidia; order Sphingobacteriales; family Sphingobacteriaceae; genus Pedobacter. The sequence goes on from NZ_QAIL01000474.1 coordinate 3,190, forward strand.
AGCTAATTTCAGAGCCTATGGTTATAATCCACTAACTTTAAGTTCAGGTAATGTAGATTATGTAAGTTTTTATCCAACAATATTGCCACAAGGTCAGGTAGATCAAATTCCGAATCCGATGTACTTTAATAAAAGTATGAACAGGTTCATTTCTTTTTATGGAAATGCTGCCTATACCTACGATGAAAAGTATACTTTTTCCTTAAGTGGGAGGAGAGATGCTTCTAATCTCTTTGGAGTGAATACGAATGAAAAATGGACACCATTATGGTCAGCGGGACTAGCTTATCACCTCTCAAAGGCCTCTTTCTATTCCAGTGAGGTAGTTCCTTATCTGAAATTAAGAGGCTCTTACGGCTTTAGCGGAAATGCTGATCCGTCTCGGGTTGCTTTAACGACAATTACCTATTCTCCCTGGACAAACGAAAATACCCAAACACAATATGCTTATGTAAGTAGATACGGTAACCCGGAATTGAAGTGGGAAAAGATCCGTACGATTAACTTAGGACTTGATTTTGAAATCAGAAACAGCAGGATAAGAGGAAGTATAGAGTATTATCAGAAAAAAGGAGTTGATCTTTTCGGAGCTGCCAGAATAGATTATACAACAGGAATTACCAGTGGACTGACAAAAAATGTGGCCAGTATGAGCGGTAGTGGCATCGATGTCAATTTGAATTCCCAAAATCTGAAGGGGGGGATGCGATGGAATACAGTCTTAAACTTTAGTACCAATACTGGAAAGGTGACCTCTTATGATCAAAAGGCACCGAGAGGCAGCGATTACATTTCAAGTTCTCCCTTAATTTCGGCACTGGTGGGTAAGCCCGTATATGCGATGTTTTCATTCAAATGGAAGGGGCTTGATCCTGTTACCGGAGACCCGCTCGGATATATAAACGGTCATGTCAGTAAGAATTATGCGGCAATTTATGGTGACTCCACTAAAGTAGCTGATTTGGTTTATCATGGTTCGGTGATACCTACACTGTTTGGTTCGATAGGAAATGATTTTTCCTGGAAAGCGTTCTCCTTATCAATAAGGGTGATGTATAAGTTTGGCTATTATTTTAGGAGGCCTTCTTTGAACTATAGTAGGTTGTTTGAGTTGAGACAGGGGAATTCTGAGTTTGCAAGCCGTTGGCAGAAGTCAGGGGATGAGCGTTTTACGAATGTACCATCGTTGATATATCCGGCTGATAACAACCGGGATTTGTTTTATAATGGTGCGGAGATCAATGTTGAAAAAGGCGACCATATCCGCTTGCAATATATTACCGTGGGCTATGAGTTTGATGAGCGTGTACTCAAAAAAATGGCGTGTAAAAGTCTTCAGTTGTATGCCAGCCTAAGTAATATAGGTCTGCTTTGGCGGGCAAATAAAAAAGGTCTCGATCCCGATTACGCTTCTGGCCAGAATTTAGCCCCGTCTAAAATGATTTCTTTTGGCTTGAGACTTAGCTTGTAAGGCAAATTCATCACTAAAAAACAAATTTATGCAAATGAAAAAACATATGATATGCCTCTTACTGATACTGGGTGTCTTTGTAGGATGTAAAAAGTTTCTTGATCCAAAACCACTGCAGTCCTTGACTGTACCTTCTAATCTTGAAGATCTTCAAGCTTTGCTGGACGATGAAGGGGTCATTAATTCACTGGATATTTCGGCAGGAGAGATCAGTTCTGACGACTATTATCTTAACCGCTCGGATTTGGAATCTCTTCCATATGAAGAATATAGGAGAATGTATACCTGGCAAAATGACCGCATCTTTAGAAGTACCACTAATGATTGGAGCTCGACCTACAAAATTGTTTTCAGTACGAACGTGGTATTGGATAATTTAAATAAAATAGAAAAAATTCCATCTAACCAAATGCAATGGGAAAATGTAAAAGGTCAGGCCTTATTTATCCGGGCTAAGCAGTTTTTTTCAGCAACCCTAACCTGGGCGACAGCTTACGATCCTGCCACTGCAGATCGGGATCTTGGAATCCCTTTGAGATCGAGCCAGGATTTTAATGTTCCTTCCTTTCGTGCTACTGTTTCGGATTGTTACCAGCAAATTACCGAAGATTTGATTTTAGCTGGTTCCTTACTTTCTGATGAGCCGTTAGCGAAAACAAGGGCGTCAAAACCAGCGGCCTGGGGTCTTTTGGCAAGGGTCTATCTTTCAATGGGAGATTATGACAATTGTCTTAAATATACTGATTTGTATTTGCAGAAACACAGTGGGTTATTGGATTATAATAAGGATATTAATGTAGATTTAAGAGCACCTTTTCCAAGGTTTAATAAAGAAGTTTGCTTTGATAGCTTTCAGAATCATATGATGCTGTCTCAAAGCAGAGCGAAAGTTGATTACAACTTATATAGTTCATATGATGACAATGACCTTCGTAAATCAGCCTTTTTCAGGAAAATAGCAGAAAATACATTTTGCTTTAAAGGGAATTATAGTCTAAGTATCTTCGGAGGAATTGCTACAGATGAAGTCTATTTGATGCGTGCGGAATGTCGGGTTAAAAAGGGAGATGCAAAGGGAGCTTTATCCGATTTGAATGCTTTATTGCTTAAAAGATGGAAAACTGGTACACTGAAGCTTATCGTTGATGAAAATCCTAAGGAACTCTTGAATATTATTCTCGTTGAACGCAGAAAGGAATTAATAATGCGGGGGCTGAGGTGGATGGATGTAAAACGTCTAAATAAACAAGGTGCCGGTATCGTGCTTAAACGCAGCCTGGACGGGAAAAGTTATGAGTTGCCTGCTAATGATAATCGTTATGCCTTGAGTATACCAGAGGATATTCTTATCTATTCAGGGATGCCCCAAAACAAAAGGTAAGAGATTTATATTCCAGGACATGTGTAATCCCTACGCATATCCTGGAATATAAATCCAGTCTGATAAACAATTGTACTTTGTTCTGGAAAAGAAACTAGATTCCAGGAATAATGGTGTTCATTATGAAGATGTTGTGTAAAATTATTATTGATAAATAGTTTTGAATATGTAATTTTACAATGAGTTCACTTTACTTGCAATTTAGTAAGATAAGTAACCTATTGTTAAATTAGACTTAATGCTCTATGTTGAATACAACCATAACCCTAAACGACCAAATTGTAAAAAAACACATTGCTGAAATTGAGCCGACAGACCGGATTATAAATTTGGGTGAAGTTCTGGAAATAGAAAGTGATGACTATGGGTTTTCCTGTGTTATTTTCCGTTTAAACCAAAAACAAGTAGTCCGCTTTTTAAGCGATGAGGTGTTGTGGTGTTATAAATCCTAAAGCTTGGTCATTGATTATCAATAGTCTTTTTTACAATAAGATGTGATAACGTTGTTTTTAGTCTGTTTTGTGTGATTCTGTTCTTTGAATGGCATAATCATATGTTTGAATTTCATAAACTACTTAGGAGATTAAAATCGTAGTTTTGCGGTGTTTATGAAAGAAAAAAATAGAGGTGTGGCAACCGTTTTGGCTTTTGCACTGCTTCCGTTATCAGGTTTTGCGACAGATATCTATATTCCCTCTCTGCCAACTATGGCCGCTAAAATGCAGGTAAGTAGTATCGAGGTCCAACTTACTTTAAGTTTGTTTTTAATAAGTTATGGCATTTCTCAATTGTTTATTGGTAGTGTCCTGGATAGTTTTGGAAGGTATCGGGTAAGCCTGGTTTCACTGGTCATTTTTGCTTTAGCAAGTATTGTTGTGGCAACAACACATCATATATATTTAATTTATTTGATGAGAATTATTCATGGGCTAACAGTAGGAGCTATTGTTGTGGCTAAGCGGGCTTACTTTGTAGATTTATTTACAGGTGATCAACTCAAACATTATTTAAGCCTTTTCTCTATTATTTGGTCAACGGGTCCAATTGTGGCCCCTTTTATAGGGGGCTACTTACAAAATCTGTTTGGCTGGGAATCCAATTTCTATTTCCTGGCTGGGCTCGCTGCTGTATTTGCGGTATTGGAATTGATTTATAGCGGAGAAACACTGGTGCATTTTACGGAGTTTAACTTCAAAAAAATCGTAAATATTTATAGCACAATGATCACAACAGCCAGTTTTACCCTGGGTATTGTAATGTTAGGCCTGGCTTATTGTATGGTTATGATTTACAATATGACTGGGCCATTTATTATAGAGCATCACCTGAATCTTTCACCTGTTATAGCAGGATACAGCTCACTTGTACTTGGTTTTGCCTGGATGGTTGGCGGTTTTATCGGCAAGGCAACCATCAACCGCCCATTTTTTAAACGACTTGTCGTAAATCTGGTGTTACAGGTCGTTTTTGTTTGTATCATGTTGTTCAGTCTACAGTTCATTACAAACTTGTTTTCACTGATATTTTTTGCTTTTATTATTCATATTGGAGCAGGGTATACC
>NZ_QAIL01000475.1:0-10234 GCF_003061025.1 Pedobacter sp. HMWF019
GGTCGGTATCTCTCATGGCCAGACTTCGTAAAAGCTGGTTAAAGATAGCCGTTCGCATGATGACTTGAAAGAGATTCAAATGCGGCTTTCCAATACATATTGTCGTAATTTCTTTCTCTTCTGCAATTTTTATAATGGTCTGCGTTACCTGGTCACTCTTAATCTTTAAAACCTCTGCACCAAGTTCAGTGGCCAACTTCAGATTATTGATCAAATGACGCTGCTTATCCAGCTTAATTTTATCCCCGCTTTCGCTGCTGCTCTGAACATACAGCACAATCCATGGAGAACGATAATATGAAGCCAGTCTCGCCGTTTTACGGATCACCACTTTAGCTGTATCTGCATTGGAAGAAATACAGGCCAGGAAGCGTTCCGATCTTAATTTAATTTGCTTTGGCACCTCCAAACTTACCTTTCGTTCTACCTGGTGAGCTACTTCCTTCAGCGCCAGTTCCCTCAACTGTAAAATTCTTTCGGGCTGGAAGAAATTCCCCAAAGCAGTAGCAATCTTACTTTTATCGTAAATCTTCCCTTCTTTTAAACGGGTAACCAGTTCATCTGCCGTTAAGTCTATATTGACAATTTCATCAGCAATTTCCAGAATTTTATCTGGTATCCTTTCTGTAACAGCAACTCCCGTAATATGTTCTATCTCTTCATTAATACTTTCCAGGTGCTGGATATTCACCGCAGAAATCACACTGATGCCCGCATCCAGTAAATCGAATACATCCTGCCAACGCTTTGCATTCTTGCTGCCCTCTGCATTGGTATGGGCCAGCTCGTCTACAATAACAACATCCGGATGGATACTCAAAATGGAATTCAAATCCATTTCCTCCAGTTCCTTACCCCGGTAAAAAATCTTTCTCCTTGGAATCAGTGGCAGGCCGTCCAGCAAAGCATGGGTCTCCTCCCGCCTGTGCGTTTCGATATACCCGATTTGAACATTTACCCCGCCCCTCAACAAAGCATGAGCCTCCTGTAGCATACGATACGTTTTCCCCACACCAGCACTCATGCCAATATAGATCTTCAGTTTTCCCCGTCTCGATTTTTTAACCAGCTCAAGGAACTTGCGTACAGAATCTTCTTTGTTGTCTTCCATTGTCTTCTTATTCAAAACAGCATAAAGAAGAATTTGCTTCTTTATGCTGCTATTTTTTATTTATGTATTAGAACGATACCGCAATGCTCCCTGTAACCAGGCCATTGTAATTTACCAAATCCTGGTCCCTTTTAAACACCTTATCTTTACTGTTGTATAATTTCCCTTCCAGCCTCAGCACTGCGTTTTTCACAGGTGCATAATCCAGGTTTAGCGAATACCCCGTTGTCCTGAATCCATTTGCTGTTCCTGTAGCGATGAATACCCCATTTTTATCATCATAATACTCTACTCTTCCAGCAACAGCCCATTTTGGGTCAAATTTATACTGAGCAATCGCAACCGGTGCAAAAACATGATTATGGGTACTGCTTCCCTTTGATGTCTGTTGCGTACCATAATCTACACCCAGGGTCACACCAAATTGTTCATCCAACTGGAAGATTCCATACAAATTGTGATACAGTCTGGTCACACCAACAGAATCCGCACCTTCTTTTCCCAAATAATTACTATAGTTCACTGTAATTTTTTCTGTTGGCTTCCAGGTCAGTTGTACACCACCGGCAGGCTTACGATTTCCATCCTGTCTACTGATTCTTTGCCAACCGTTTAAATACAATACCGATGCACTGAACTGGCCATCAGCAGTAACGTAACTTAGCTTTGCACCTGTTTCAAAATAAGGTGTATTCTCAGAAGAAATATTCCTGGTCAATACCCAGCAATCCTTTGAGATTGCGCTTTCAAATCCAATATGGGAAGAGAATACACCAGCATCTAACCATAGATTGGCTTTCTTAGACAATTTAACACCGGCATTGGCCTCATAAATATTTTTCAGCACACCAGATTCCGCACTCATATTTGCATTGGCATACGTACCTGCCATTACCGCGACATTTGCCCGGATATTGCCGTCATCATAGGCTCCTTTAAGATAAGCTAAATTGATATTCACCTCATTGCTTCTGTTATGTGAGTAAATAAAACCCGGTCTGTTGTTGTCCGAAGGTTTGTTAAAATCGTATCCATAATAGGCCTCTACATAGCCTGAAAATTTCACTTTTGATTCTTCCTGTGCAAATAAATTTACGCTTGCAGTTAAACCCGCAATTAATGTGATTATTTTTTTCATTAATATTTTATGTCTTTCAATAGTAATCAAGTGATCATGAGCTGTTGTTATTTTATTTGGAAGCTCAGGATGGTTTCATTAATATTGTTGTGTAAGTCCTATGGAGCTACCCAGATCCTGCAACTTGGCAAACGCGTAGGATCGGGTAACTCTTGGGATGTTTTCTATTTCTTTAAATTATCCAGTGCAACATTCAATTTCAATACGTTCACTTTGCTTGGCCCAAAAAGACCAAATAAAGGATGTTCTGTATTTTGGGCCACCAGATCAGCCACGGTTTTTTCATTTACCTTTCTAAATTCAGCCACCCGTTTGATCTGGATAGCAGCGCCTTGCTCCGAAATATTCGGATCCAGTCCGCTTCCTGAGGCCGTAACCATATCCGAAGGGATCTCGCTTTTTTGCAGGTACGGATGATACTTCAATAAAGTATCCAGCCTGTTTTGAACATCCTTTTCATAGTCAGGATTGGAAGCCGCTTTGTTAGAGCCTCCCGAACCCGCAGCATTATAAGAAACCGCTGAAGGACGTCCCCAGAAATACTGGGGTTTGGTAAAGGACTGACCAATCAGCGCGTAACCAACCACTTTTCCATCAACCATAATCTTCTCTCCCCCTCCCTTACCTTTGGAAAAACCACCAGCAAAAGAAAGAAATAAAGGATAAGCTCCACATAGCAATACCAACAGTACCACAGTGAGACGTATAGATTGTAATAAGTACTTTTTCATGATATATAATTTTAAACGAACAGGCCAACAGCCAAATCAATGAGTTTAATTCCTATAAATGGAGCGATAACACCACCCAAACCATAAATGAATAAATTTCTTCTCAGCAAGGCACTTGCACCGATCGGTTTGTAAGCCACCCCCTTTAGAGCCAGTGGAATCAGAATCGGAATAATGATCGCATTAAAGATCACTGCCGACAGGATCGCACTTTCCGGACTATGTAGCCCCATAATATTCAGGCTTTCTAAAGCCGGAATAGAAGTGATAAACAAAGCAGGTACAATAGCAAAATATTTAGCCACATCATTCGCAATAGAGAAAGTAGTTAAAGTACCCCTTGTGATCAATAATTGCTTACCAATTTCAACGATCTCAATAAGCTTTGTTGGGTCATTATCCAAATCCACCATATTCCCAGCCTCTTTAGCAGCCTGTGTTCCACTATTCATCGCCACACCTACATCTGCCTGAGCCAAAGCCGGCGCGTCATTGGTACCGTCTCCCATCATGGCCACCAGTTTTCCCTGCGTTTGTTCTTCTTTGATATAGTTCATTTTATCTTCAGGCTTTGCCTCCGCGATAAAATCATCAACACCCGCTTTTTCCGCAATATATTTTGCCGTTAAAGGATTATCGCCAGTAACCATTACTGTTTTAACTCCCATTTTGCGCAGGCGCTCAAAACGTTCGCTAATTCCTGGTTTAATAATATCCTGTAATTCAATTACCCCAAGGGCTTTTTCATTTTCAGAAACCACTAAAGGTGTTCCCCCGTTGGAAGCAATGTTTTTTACCTCGGTTTCAATATCAGCAGGAAAATGATTTCCGGCTTTCTCTACTATATTACGTATCGAATCAAATGCACCCTTACGGATCCTTCTGCCATCAGGAGTATCTATTCCACTTGATCGTGTTTCAGCCGTAAATTTAATGAACTGAGCGCCCTCAGGTGCTTTACGCAAAGCCGGCCTTCCGTCTGCACTGGCCAGTTCAATAATAGACTTACCTTCAGGAGTTTCATCAGCAAGAGAACTCAGTACACAAGCTTCCACAAAAGTATTCGGGCTCACCCCTTCAGTGGGATGAAAGTTAGTCGCTTTACGGTTACCAATCGTAATGGTACCTGTTTTATCCAGTAGCAAAACATCGATATCACCTGCAGTTTCCACAGCCTTACCAGACTTGGTGATTACATTAGCCCTCAGCGCACGGTCCATTCCTGCGATACCGATGGCAGACAATAAACCGCCAATTGTGGTTGGGATCAGACATACGAATAAAGAAATTAAAGCCGCAATGGTAATTGGTGTATTGGCATAATCAGCAAATGGCTTCAGCGTTACACAGACAATGATAAATACCAATGTAAAACTTGCCAGCAAAATGGTCAAAGCAATCTCATTTGGCGTTTTTTGACGGGAAGCCCCTTCCACCAAGGCAATCATCTTATCCAGAAAGCTTTCGCCCGGCTCTGTGCTCACCTTTACTTTGATTTCATCAGACAATACCTTTGTTCCACCAGTAACCGAGGATTTATCCCCACCTGACTCCCGGATCACAGGGGCAGACTCTCCGGTAATGGCCGATTCATCAATGGTAGCAATACCTTCTATGATCTCTCCATCGGTTGGAATAATATCACCTGCCTCACAAAAGAACACATCACCTTTTTTCAGCTGGCTGGATGAACGCATTTCAAAAGAACCGTTGGCCAATACCAGTTTAGCAGGAGTTTCCTCCCTGGTTTTACGAAGACTATCCGCTTGTGCTTTCCCCCTGGCTTCTGCAATGGCCTCTGCAAAATTTGCAAACAGTACCGTTAACAGCAATACCAGAAATATGATAAAATTATATAATGCAGATCCCTGTCCGCTATGGTTTATGGAATATACAGTTACATAAGCCATCACAATAGTGCCTATTTCAACCGTAAACATAACCGGGTTACGAACCATTACCCTCGGATCCAGCTTAATAAATGATTGTTTTAATGCGGTTTGCACCAATGCAGGTTCAAATAATTTATTTGAGGTTTTCATTTTTATTATTTAAATAAGGTAAAATACTCTGCCAAAGGACCTAAGGCCAATGCAGGGAAATAAGAAAGGGCATTCAAAACCAAGATCACCGCAAAGGTCATCAGGCTAAATGTCAAGGTATCGGTTTTTAAAGTACCCGCTGATTCAGGAATAAATTTTTTGGCACCCAGCAAGCCAGCTATCGCCACAGGACCTATAATAGGAAGGAACCTGCCCAGCAACAATACAAAGCCAGTTGAAACATTCCAGAAAGTATTGCCATCACCCAGTCCCTCAAAACCAGAACCGTTATTGGCATTAGAGGAGGTCATTTCATATAACATCTCTGAGAAGCCATGGAAACCAGGATTATTTAACCAGGTTTTAGGCTGAACAGCCCAGGCCGCGCCACCGTGATTGGTAAATACATAGGCTGCAATCGCTGTACCGGCAAGAATCAGAAAAGGGCTAAGCAAGGTAATCAATGCAGCAATCTTCACCTCTCTGGCTTCCACCTTATGGCCCAGGAATTCAGGCGTACGCCCAACCATTAAGCCAGAAATAAACACCGCAATAATCAGATAAATAAAATAGTTCAGCATACCGACACCACAACCTCCATAAAAAGAGTTGATCATCATACCCAGCAACTGCCATAAACCAGTTAAAGGCATTCCGCTATCGTGCATACTATTTACTGAACCCGTAGAAATAATGGTAGTCACGGTACTCCAGTAGGCCGATGCTGTAGGTCCAAAACGCACCTCTTTGCCTTCCATGGCACCAGTTGCCTGCGATACTCCCATTTTCGCAATAGCCGGATTACCACCCAGCTCACTGCTCAATGTTGGCAACAACAGCAACAACATACCGATGGTCATTACCCCAAAGATCATCCAGGCCAGTTTTTTACGTCGGATAAAATAGCCGAAGGCAATCACCATCGCTATAGGAATAATCACCTGTGCAATCATTTCCACCATATTGGTCAGGTAACTTGGATTTTCCAAAGGATGTGCAGAGTTGGCACCAAACCATCCGCCTCCATTGGTACCCAAATGTTTAATGGCAATAAATCCGGCAGCAGGTCCTCTTGATACATGTACTGTATCTCCTTGCAGGGAAATAAACTGGTCTTTACCCTGGTAACTCGTAGGTGTACCATTAAAAGCTAATATTAGCCCCATTATAACAGAAAGAGGAAGCAACAAGCGGGTAATAGATTTTACAAAGAACTCCCAGAAGTTACCTAGAGAGGTTGTTGTTTTGTCTCTGAATGCTTTAAAGAAAACCACAGCCGCTGCAATCCCGGTAGCTGCACTCACAAACTGCAGGAACATCAATACAAAATGCTGTGTGAGATAACTTACACCAGACTCTCCAGAATAATGCTGCAGGTTACAGTTCACCACAAAACTGATGATCGTATTAAAGGCCAGATCAGGTGACATTCCTGGATTACCGTCCGGATTTAGTGGCAGTTTATCCTGCTGCAGCAAAACAAAGAAGCCGTACACCAGCCAAACCAGGTTAATTGTCATCAGCGCTTTCATATGCTGCTTCCAGTTCATCTGCTCTTTAACATTGATGCCCGAAAGTTTATAAATTCCGTTCTCCAGAGGTTTTAGAAAGTCTGTCCAGACCTTTTCTCCGGCAAATACCTTGGAAAGATAAATGCCCAGAGGGATAGCCAAAACTACCGTTAGCAGGTAGGTTGCTATGATTCCAAATAATTCAGTGTTCATTTTTTAATTGTTGAAAAGCGATTTTAAAATTTTTCGGGTTTAATTAAGACGTAAACCATATACAGGAATACGGCAATTGCGATAATGAATAATGCGATCATGTGATTTAGATTTTTTCGAACCAGTCGATTGATTTATAAAACACCCAGCAAAAGGCAAGCAGGGTTAAAAGAAGAATAAATGTGACCATAGTTGTATATTTTTAATACCAATAACCAATCTGTATACCACACTCAGGAGAACCACTACAAGATACTGATTATCAGCTACAAAACATCAAAAAAATATTTTCACCATTTTTTTTAACGCAAAAAACCCTTCCAAAATGGAAGGGTTTTTATCATATTGAAAAAGACAGTGTAAAATTAGCTAATTTTATATTCCTCCATCTTTCGGTACAGCGTGGTCAATCCTATTCCCAGCAAACGGGAAGTCTCTGTTTTATTTCCCCTTGTAAATTTGAGCACCTTGATAATGTGTTGTTTTTCTATAGCCTCCATACTCATCGAATCATCTTTGGTACTGTGTACATGAAATTCATATGGTAGCAGGCTGGCTGTTAATACCAGGGTATCGGCCAGGATCACCACCCTTTCCATTACATTTTTCAGCTCCCTGATATTGCCTTTCCAGGAATGCTGCTGTAAAAGATGAACAAAATCTTCTTCCATTGTAAAATCAGCTTTGTTTACCTTGGCAGCAAATTCTTTCAAATAATGCCTAGCTATCAAAGGAATATCGATCTTGCGCTGATTTAAAGGGGGCAGCTCAATAGAAAAAACAGAAAGTCTGTAATACAAATCCAGCCGGAATTTTCCAGCTTCAGCTTCTTCTTTCAAATCCCGGTTTGTCGCAGCGATAATCCGGACATTTACCTTTTTGGTTTGCGTATCCCCCACTTTAATATAGGTCTGGTTCTCCAGCACGCGAAGCAGTTTGGCCTGCAAATCCAGGTTCATCTCCCCAATTTCATCCAAAAACAAGGTTCCTTCGTTGGCCTCTTCCAGTAAACCCTTTTTGTCTTTTAGTGCACCAGTAAAAGCACCTTCCTTGTAGCCGAAAAGTTCGCTTTCCAGTAGTTCCGGATTAAATCCACTGCAATTTACAGCTACAAAAGGTTTCAGGCTCCGCAAACTTTCATAGTGAATGGCCTGGGCAAATACCTCCTTACCCGTGCCTGTTTCCCCAAGAAGCAATACCGTGGTATCCGTTGATGCCACCTTCCTGGCCAGGTCCAATGCTTCCTTGATCGCCTTAGACTGTCCCAAAATTGCATCAAAATTGTATTGGCGGCTCACCTTATTCTCCAGCTCATATACCCTGAGCTGGAGTTTGGCTTTATCCATAGCTTTGTATACCAACGGAATGATCTTATCATTGTCATCTCCTTTGGTAATATAATCAAAAGCGCCATTTCTCATGGCCATTACCCCATCCTGAATCGTCCCAAAAGCCGTCAAATTGATCACTTCAGTATAAGGCTTTAATTTCTTGATTTGTTTAACCAGTTCTACTCCATTAATATCTGGCAATTTGACATCACTGATCACCACATCAATTTCCTGATTAGCAAGAAGCTTCAGCCCCTCCTTTCCAGTAGCCGCCTGGAAAACCCTAAACCCCTCGAGCTCTATAATGCGCGCCAAAAGACTGCAAATCTTCTTTTCATCGTCTATAATTAGAACGGTATTCTGCATAAACTGATAATTTAAGCAATATTAAGCATTAATATTTTATCAAAATATAATTTGAACTTAAAGCTGAAGCCTGATCATTTATCATTATTACTCCACTATAAACTGACAAAAAACATGATTTCTGACGGTGTTCAAAATTTCTCTGCGATTATAACTGGAGGTAAACCTAATCTCGACTTTAAAGGTACAGGTACATGGTGTCCCATTATCCAATGGCAGGGTTTCGATTTCCAAAATGGTCATTTTCACCGGATCCTTCAAATTTCCTTCTATAGGGAAGACATAAGTACAAAACCAGTGAATATCTTCTATAGCTTCACAAATTACGTGATTATCTTTATTTCCGGTACCATGCCCCTTACATCCGTCTGATGTGCAGTTTAAGAGCATTGAATTTAAAAACACAGGCTTTTCTATAGCTTCTTCTTTTAGAACCAGACATGATTCATTTTCTATTAGATTCATTTGTTTATTTCTTAAATCCATAAAAATTACCGTTGAACAAATGCATTTTGCGCAACAGCCTGCTGAACTGCCGGTGCCATTTTCGGATCAAAAAGCATTGCCGTACAGAGGCAGTTACATTTTCCCTTCCTTTCCAGAACATCATAATTAACGCAACTCTTGCAACCTTCCCAGAAACCAGGCTCCTGCGCGATTTCTGAAAAGGTAACAGGTTGAAAACCCAGACTAGAGTTCATTTTCATAACGGTGAGCCCAGAGGTAATGCTAAAGATCCTTGCTTCAGGATGGGTTCTTCTGGAAACCAGGAATACCCTTTCTTTAATGGCGCGTGCCACGCCGCAATTTCTGAAAGCCGGCGCTACAATCAAGCCAGAATTCGATACGAATCTTCCTCCATCCCATACTTCAAAATACGCAAATCCTGCCCAGATACCTCCGCTTGTCACCGCAATTACTGCCTTGCCCTCACAGATTTTCCTCGCTACAGATTCAGGCGAACGTTTGGCAATTCCTGTACCTCTGGCCAGAGCAGAGATTTCGGTTTCTTTTACAATTTCATCAACATACCTGATGTCGTTTATGGTTGCGATCCGTACAAAGATCAATTGATTTTCCATTTGAATATAATTTGATCTCCTGCCTTATTCAAAAGGAATGCCTGCAACATACAAAATCTGAAAAACCAAGTCTCACTGAACCAAAAAGCCGAATTATTTCTTCCCGAATTTTTGACAAAAAAAATCCACCCTATCAAAATGGGGTGGATTATTTCATATTGAAAATAAAATTATTTTATTCCGGGCCAATGGCTTTCCAAAGCATATCCTTCAGTTCCGTAAGTCCCTTTTGTGCTACAGAAGAAATAAATATAGATGGAATATGTTCTGGCAGCTCCTTCTTCATCTCGGCCACCAACTCCTCGTCCAGCATATCTGCCTTAGTTACCGCCAGCAAATGAGGTTTTTGCATCAATTCAGGGTTATATTCCTGTAATTCTTTTTTTAAGATCTCATACTCTTCTTTAATGGAGCGGGTCGTATCCGCAGGAACCATAAACAAAAGAACAGAATTACGTTCAATATGACGTAAAAAACGATAGCCTAAACCTTTTCCTTTAGATGCACCTTCAATAATTCCTGGAATATCTGCCATGACGAAAGATTTACCTCCTCTGTAAGAAACAATCCCCAGGTTAGGCACCAATGTCGTAAAAGGATAATCAGCAATTTCCGGTTTAGCGGCAGATAACACAGAAAGTAAGGTCGATTTACCTGCATTTGGAAAACCCACTAAACCTACATCGGCCAGGACTTTCAATTCCAACAC
>NZ_QAIL01000475.1:10244-19138 GCF_003061025.1 Pedobacter sp. HMWF019
GGTCGGCGTTTTAAAATGCCAGTTACCCAATCCGCCACGGCCTCCAGGAGTCAGAATTTTGGTTTCTCCTTCTTCAGTGATCTCAAATAATACCTCGCCTGTTTCTGCATCTTTTGCAATTGTTCCCAGGGGAACATCCAGAATTTCATCCTTTCCAAATTTACCAGAAGAAAGTCCGCTGGAACCACATCCTCCGTCTTCAGCAATAATGTGTTTACGGTATTTTAAGTGTAACAAGGTCCAGAATTGCGTATTACCCCTTAAGATAATATGTCCTCCGCGGCCACCATCACCACCATCTGGTCCACCCATCGCCGTCTTTTTATCGCGGTGTAAATGTGCAGAACCTGCCCCTCCCTTACCAGAACGGCAGCATATTTTAACATAATCTACAAAATTTGAACCTTGCGACATAATCTTTTTATTTGAGTCAGAATCTCTTCTGAAAATTTCATTATAAATAAAAATAGCGGGAAGAACTTAGATCTGTCCCGCTATTTAAACAAATATTTTTATTAATACTGGTCAATAACAGCAGACAGGCTTGCAAAGATATCATCAATTTTTCCGATACCATTTACTTTGCTCAATTTTCCCTGCGCCTCATAATAAGGCAAAACATGAATGGTTTTATTGAAATACTCTTCAATACGTTTCTGCAGTTTATCAGCCTGGTCATCCACCCTACCGGTTTCTTTTTGACGCTGGGCAATTCTTTTGGTCAATTCGTCCTGGTCTACATCCAGGGCAATTACACCTGCAATACTACTGCCTTTGCTTTCTAAAAATTCATCCAGGGCCTGTGCCTGAGGAACCGTCCGCGGGAAACCATCAAAAATGAATCCTTTTGCTTCAGGGTTCTTATCCACTTCCTCTTCCAGCATTGCAATCGTAATTTCATCCGGAACAAGCTGTCCGTCTGCAATAAGCTGACTCACCTTTTGGCCTAGCGGAGATTGATTTTTAATATGTGCCCTAAAAAGGTCACCGGTAGAGATGTGGATTAACTGATATTTATCAATTAATTTTTCAGATTGGGTGCCTTTGCCTGCACCCGGTGGGCCAAAGAGAACAAAATTCAGCATTTGGGTTGTCTTTAAAAATTTAAAAGCCTTTCTGCCATCCGCAGTTAGGCTTTTCTCAGTTTTGAGATTGCGAAGTTACGTATCAGTAACCAATTTAACAAGAATTTAATAAAAATAGGACTTAAAACAGGCTGCTATTTTATAGCAACATAATCTCAGTACAAGGTACACAAGACAGAGGACCACCTTCCTTCGCATATCTTCATACTTTCTTCGCAACAAGCTCATATAAACATGGGCTAAGGCCCTTTTATGCGAACATGGTATGAAGATAGTATGCAGATGATATCAGGATCTAGATAATTAGGTATCTTTAAGCAACAAATTAACCAAGGGCTTATGGCAACAGTAGCACTTCAAAGTACAGAGGGCAAATGGATAATGGCATCTACCATAATGGCCTCTGCCATGGCATTTATAGATGCTACGGCCTTAAATGTTGTCTTACCTTCCTTACAGCAGAGCCTTCGTGCCTCCGGACCTGATTTGTTTTGGATACTCAACGCATACCTGCTTATGCTTGCCGCACTGATCCTAATCGGCGGTACGATGGGAGATCACTTTGGCCGTAAGAAGATCTTCATGGCTGGAATTTTTATTTTTATTCTCGGTTCAGCAGCCTGTGGAATTTCCTCTTCAGCTCCTATGCTGATCATCCTGAGAGTTATGCAAGGCATTGGTGGCGCTTTTATGATCCCCGGGAGCCTATCCCTGATCTCTTCCTCTATCCGGGAAAAAGAAAGAGGCAAAGCTATTGGAACCTGGTCTGCTGCAACAACACTGGTTACTATGGGCGGACCCGCACTTGGGGGTGCATTGGCTGATGCCGGTTTATGGCGTTATATATTTTTCATTAATGTACCTATTGGGGTTGTTGCACTGCTTATTTTAGCCTTTAAAGTACGGGAAACAAAGGACAAGACCAGTTCAAAAAAACTCGATTTTGAGGGTGCAATAGCGATTGCCTTTGGCCTCGCCCTGCTCACTTTCGGATTTCTGCGTATCCCAACTGTTGGCTTTAGTCACATCCAGGGCTACGGCTCTGTCACAGCGGGCCTTCTACTACTACTGGCCTTTGTTTTTATAGAAAAAAAAAGTCCTCAACCGATGATGCCATTAAATCTCTTCCACAATAAGATGTTTAGTGGAACTAACCTGCTTACTTTCTTCCTCTATGCCGGACTTGGTGCAGGCATGCTGTTCCTTTCTTTAAACATGGTTCAGATACAAGGCTATACCCAGCTTCAATCTGGACTAACCTTTCTGCCATTCACTATTTTTATGGTGGTAAACGCTCGCTTTGCTGGTGGCCTGGCAGACAAATATGGCCCCCGTTTATTTCTGATTACCGGACCTTTTCTTGCAGGAGCGGGATTATTGATGCTCTCTTTTGTAGGGCAGACCAGAGGTGCTTCAGATTACTGGATCACTTTTTTTCCGGGGATACTAGTTTTTGGATTTGGTATGTCGCTTACTGTTGCTCCACTTACCGCAGCAGTAATGGGCGCAGTAAATGATCAATTTTCAGGAACCGCGTCTGGTATAAACAATGCTATTTCAAGGATCTCAGGTGTGTTTGCCAATGCAATTCTTGGTGCTTTGGCCGTTTTGTTCTTTACAGGAGCATTACAAAAGGAACTGATCGGCCTCCCGCTTCATCCACAGCAGAAACAGGTCATTCTCGGCCAGGCCATTAATCTGGGAGATGCTCAAGTGCCGTCAGATCTCCCTGCATCAGTTAAAAAACAAATAAAAACAGTTTATCAAACCAGCTTTACGAAAGCCTATAAGAAGATCATGAAGGTAGCTGCAGGACTGGCATTTCTTGCCGCATTGACGGCTTTCCTAAGCATTAAAAATAAGCCAGGTTAAATTCGCAAATCTTATCTGTCCGGTTCAAAATCCAGAGAAACAGAATTCATACAAAATCTTTTGCCGGTTGGTGGGGGGCCATCATCAAAGATATGTCCGAGATGAGATCCGCATCTGGCACAAAGTACTTCTGTTCTCTGCATGCCAAGCGAATTGTCTTCCCTATAAATCACACTTTTCTTTCCTATGGGTTCAAAAAAACTTGGCCAGCCACAAGTACTGGAAAATTTAGCATCCGATTTAAACAACACATTTCCGCAAACCGCACAATAATAAGTTCCTTTAGCCTCCTGGTTCCAGTATTGCCCGGTAAATGGCTGTTCTGTTGCCTGCTCCCTCGCAACTGCATACAACTCAGGCGACAGAATTTTTTTCCATACCGTATTCGAAACCTTTACTGGCTTGGTATCTGTATTGGAATAATAAGGATTATTTTCATGGCCTTTAGAAGATTTCAGGTGTTGTGCATAAACACCTGTGAAGGACAGTAAGCACAAGGCTGTGATTAAAATGAATGGTTTCATGGCCTGATCATTTATTTTTGATTTTATCTTTAAACACCTTTTTGAACTTTTCAAGTTCAGGCTGTATCACATATTTACAATAGGGTTCATTGCCGTTTTGGCTGAAATAGTCCTGATGATAATCTTCTGCTTTATAAAAAACTTTAAAAGGCACCACCTGTGTTACAATCTTATTTTTATAGACTTTCTCCGCATTAAGTTTATTAACATAATAGACTGCCTTATCTTTCTGGGCGGCATTATGATAGAAAATAGCAGAACGGTATTGTGTTCCAACATCATTCCCCTGCCTGTTCAGCTGCGTTGGATCATGGGCTACAAAAAAGGCCTGCAGCAATTCATCGAAAGAGATGACCGAAGGATTATAAATAATGTTGCAAGCTTCTGCATGGCCAGTTGTCCCCGTACACACCTCTTTGTAACTCGGATTAGCTACATGCCCTCCGCTAAAACCAGAAACTACTTTCTCTACCCCCTTAAGCTCTTTAAACTTGGCTTCTGTACACCAGAAACAACCCGTTGCAAAAGTGGCCGTATCCAATTTGACTTTCTGAAGTAGCGATTTCTCTTTTTTAAGATCTGTTACACCAGGGCCTTTGAATGATGCTGCAAATGCAGAGCCAATCGTTAAGGTATACAAGATCATATAGCAAACTATCTTTCTCATCTTTTTAAGATTTGTTTCATTTACTCAATTAACGAAAAAAAGGAGCGTTGGGTTTCGTTTTTTATCTTTTAGCAGAGAAAAGACAATTCGCTTACAATTAAAATATTTTCATTTACAGCCATCCGGTTGGTTCTGAGTTTCGTACATAACTATATTCTCCACTAATATCTAAAATTATGCTCAAACTCAACCCAAAATTCCACGGGATCATCGACTATCTGATCGTCATTCTCCTGTTTCTACCCCCAACCCTATTTCAACTACCTTCGTTAACCTCTCGCATCACTTACACACTAGCGGAGATACATCTGGTCATTACGCTTTGTACAAATTTTCAATTTGGTATTTTTAAGATCATTCCATTTAAAACACTCGGTAAAATTCAGTTAATGATATCCATCATTTTAATGACAATTGCGCTTCATCTGAGTGCCGAAGAAGATCATGGAGCGCAACTTTTCTATCTTTCAGTTGCTACGGTTATTTTTATTACGTGGCGGTTTATCCCATATACCACACCCATTCAAAAAAAATATTTGTAAGCTAAAAAACCAATAAACAAAAAGAGGATGATCATGATCTATGACACACCCTCTTCACTCAACCAACTAAACACCAACTATTTAATATCTAACCATCAAAATAGGTTTCAATATTATTATTTAGTGAATTTGTCAAAATTCGACACATAAAAAGTATCGATAGCGCTTTTTGCCGGCAAGAATGCAGACCTGTATAAAACCTCTGTTGTAGATTTGTAATCATTAATTATTACAGTAGAGGCATCAAGTTCAGCTAGTCTGATCTTCTTTGTTTGATTAGAAGTAGATGTATAAATTATATCGGTAAACAACATCGTTGGATCAGCTTCAAGCCAATTTATGGTAAGAATGCCTTTGGAGCCATCAAAAACACTTGAAGTGATCCCCCTATTAATGATACCCGAGTTATAATTTACACCGTACACCATCCCATTGGCGTAAACTGGAACCGATCTGTTGCCTTTATCATCAAAAGTTCTAATCTCAAAATTCATTGCACCTTCGGGCAGATTGGTTATGATCTCTTTTACCGTATCAACTCCTTGGCTTCTCTTAATCGATCTTTCCAAGGAGTCGTTCCTTCCATTCCAAAAAATTCGATACTTAATAATTTTAGGATCTGAGGTAAATAGTCCTGTCAACATCACCCTTTTGTTTCCCGGCAATACCTTTACTGAGTCTAAAATACCTGGATATGATATTTCATTATTGCCCTGAAACCTTGTTTTGTAATCATCCATTTTTCTGCATGAGTTAATCATTACAGTAAAAAGCAGTAAAATACTACTATATAAAATCTTGTTATTTTTCATCAGTATATAATTATTTTTAAAGGTTATGAGGCCATCACGTGCTACCAAAATTTATTCATTTGGGCTTGTGTAGTGTTGCACATGATGGTTTCATTGGTCTTAAATAAGCACTCATTTACTTCCGTAAACTTCCATTTGCGTAATCATCATAAAGTATGCATTCTGCCAGTTCTTTAAACATTTTAGCCGAACATATCTGTAAGGAGGCTGTCCTGGTTCGAATTCCATCTCCCAACCTTTTTGAGCATAGGCAAGATCCTCTCCGGATTCTGTACCAGCTGGAAGTCCGGAAGGCTTAACAATTGTTTTTGACCCCAGGAGCATCCAGTTATCGTAGCTTCCATTAGCTGATGGATTGTTAGTACCCCAAACTTCATAATCTTTCAAGTTACCCCGAACATAGAAGTTGGTTCCATCTTCCGTTCTGGGAAATAGAACGAGCCTGCTCAATGCCTTTGTGACACCTAAATCGATGGTAATTGTTTGAGGTGTGGCTGCACTCTCCACTGTAAAAGTACATGGCCACCTCGCCTGATTATAATTCCCGTCCCACATGTATTTTACAAAAGTTCCATAAGCTAATTCGGCATCTCCAGGTAAAGGAAAAGGGCTAAACTTTGAGCGATCTAATCTTATTTCACTGTATGGTGTTAATTTTTGAATTAACGTGTCAGTAACATTTTGAAAGCGATCCATTACCACAAAGCCAAATTTTATTGGTTTAGATTGAAGCCCTCTTATGGTTAAATTTCCTGCCGCACTTTGCGTATATATTTTATCGAGATTCGCCCATGTTCCATTATTTAAAGTATCTGCAAGGGGAACAATGATAATAGCTGCCTTAGGATCATTTGTAAATTTAATATTAGGGCCGCCAAAACCGGGTACAATTTTCAAGCTTTCATAAACCAGCTCAATTGGCGGTTTTGTAGGGTTTACTTTCACGACTACCGGATCAGATGCCGTCTCACTGCGATTAACGCAATATAATTTTATTTCTTTCTCTCCAGCACTCCCAAATCCATCAACTGTCAGCTGGTTATTATAATAAGATGATACGATTTCACGTTTCACTCCTGGTCTTATTTCATAGACAGCTTTAACATACAACAAATCTTCATCGCTGGGCAAAGCATAGGTTAGCGTAGCCTGGCCGCTTTCATTCTTAATCCCTATATTAGAAATGACACCAGGTTTTCCCGTATTCTTTTCTAGTGGGGTATTTAACATATCTCTTTTACAACCCGGAATACTCATTAATGACAAGGCCATTAATCCGGCTATTTTCAAAATATAAAATAGTTTTTTCATGTGAATATATTTAATTGTATATCTACCAACCTGGGTTTTGCACCAGATTCTCATTAACCAGGAGATTATTTTCTGTAATTGGCCATAGATAATCTCTTGGGGCTACAAATCGTTGACTAAAGAATGTCAGTTGCCTATAATATAAAGCCGAAGTAGCTTGGTTAATATCCCAACCCTGAACGTTTCCGTTAAGCTCTACGGTAGCTGTCTTCCATCTGCGTAAATCCCAGAACCGGCTTCCTTCCATACTCAATTCAATCGCTCTCTCTTGATGAATAATATCTCTCAAACCTTCTTTTGATTGGTATTTTGATGGGTTATTTGAGAAATTTGTCCATGAGTCCTCTATAGTTTTTAGTCCCGATCTTGTTCTAATACGATTTATATAATCATAAACTTCATTTCCAGGGCCTGAAAATTCATTTAAAGCCTCAGCATAAAGCAGGTAAAGATCAGCCAGACGAAAATTTGGCCAAGGGTAACGTTCAGTGGATACGACATTATTTGCACCCCAGGTATATTTCCAATTGATTAATTTTTTCGCAAAATAGCCTGTTATTGGTAATGGAGTTCCTGTACTCGCTCCACCTTGCCTTGCCTGCATGTTATAAGTATTTTCATCTGTTGAGGAGGGGCTGCTTTCTTGGTACCATATTCCACCATCAAAAGAAAGTGAGGCATAAAAGCGATTCTCTCTGTCAAAATTCAATCTAGAGGATATATATCCCTGAAGATTATTAAAACGTTCCGTATAAATACCCGTTCTTCTTTCCGTACGATTAGAAAAGTTGAGTGTTTTGTCTTCATTTACTGGTACACCATTCGAGCTATAGAACATATCTGCCATTTTCATAGTAGCTCCTACATCTGCAATTGCACCATTACTTCCACCATATCTGCCGTCAAAATGCCCCACGGTAACTGCCTGCAGTCCATTTGTATTGGCATTTGAGAGCCCCCAGATTAATTCAGAATTCCACTTATCAGTCACAGCATTACGCAAATTCATTTGTTTTTTGGTTGTATCACTTAATTTAAAGGAAGTCCCGGGAAAAACGTACAATGCTATACCAGCGCCTTCACATGCTGATATAGCTTCCTTGCAAGCTTCGGCAGCCCGCTTCCATTTATTCGCGTCATAATTTGAACTAATTAACTGCAATCCACTTTTATCCTTAAATGAAGAATAATCCGAATTCCCATTGAATAGAGGACTTGCTGCAAATACTAGAACCCGCGCTTTCATACTCAGTGCAATCGGCCTTGTTATTCTACCCAATTCGTTTGTTTTATTTTGGATAGTAGCGGGTAAGTTTAAACTTGCTTTATCTAATAGTGCGACGATATAATTTACTACACTGTCTACCGGTTTTCGTTTTACTTTGAGTTGCGCTATAGGCACGTCAATATTTTGACTTACATCCACTATAGGAACCGGTCCATAAGCCCTCATAAGTATGAAATGATAATACGCTTTTAAAAACTGTGCTTCGGATATCCACTTTCTTCTTTCATCGGGCGAAATATCAGGTACTTTAGAAAGATTGCTCATATTCTCAATAAAAACATTACAGTCTCTAATTGCGCGAAACATGGAAGGAGATCCATTTGTACCGTCCCAGTAATTATAATATGGATCAACAATGTTTTGATTTCCCCGCGGCAGATTTGCGGCCAAACTATTAGATCGGCTTATAAGAGGTGTAGCCAGTTCATCTCCACCTAAAAAAGCCGGATTACTTGCTGTATTGCCATCGTCTGGAATGTAAGAATAGCAGGTAAACAAATATTTTTCTGCCTCATCGCGTAAATTAAACGCGTTATCTACCGTAGGAATATTATCCGGAATAACGTCTAGATAATCTTTTTTACACGAAACAGTTACTAAAACTATAAGAATAAGAACTTTAAGTATAGTTCTTGGAAAAAGCTTTTTTAAGAGACGGCTGTTTAAATTGAAATGATGTTCCATTTAAATTATAATTAGTTTGAAACTATTCTGTTAAGGAGTAATGTGTAATCGAAGATGTTATAGGCTAACTCTTAGCCCAACATTATATACTTTTTGTATCGGGTAACCT
>NZ_QAIL01000051.1 GCF_003061025.1 Pedobacter sp. HMWF019
TCTTACCTTTCCAGGTTTTATCACCTACTTTAGAAGTCCCTTTTACAGCTACCTCAGCAGTTTTATTCCCTACCTTATCTGCGGTCTTCTCAATTTTCTTTCCTATAGATTCTTTCTTTTTCTCCTGTGCTTGTGTGGAGAGCGCAAATGTAGTTACCAACCCAAGGGCAACGACACCAAATAAAAATTTCCTTTTCATATGTATATAAATTGTTAATGGTAACCTGACCATCAATTCTGAGCGTCTCATCACCGGCATTATAACATATGTAAAAAGGAATTGTTTGGTTTAATTCAGTTGTTCTGTCAGTAACTTCATCTCAATAACAGGAGAGTGTTTTTCGTATAAAATTGCATACACCGCTCTGCTGATTGGCATATCGACCTTATATTTTTTATTGATCACATGCATACAGCTAGCCGCATAATAGCCCTCGGCAATCATGTTCATTTCAAGTTGAGCAGATTTAACGGTATAGCCTTTGCCTACCATATTGCCAAAGGTCCGGTTCCGGCTAAACTGCGAGTAAGCAGTAACCAGCAAATCGCCAAGATAGGCAGATTCGTTGATGTCGCGGGAAATCGGATGCACAGCATTTACAAAACGGTTAATCTCCCTGATGGCATTTGAGATTAGTACGGCCTGAAAATTATCTCCATACCCCACCCCATGGCAAATACCGCTGGCGACAGCATAGATATTCTTAAGTACCGCAGCGTATTCAGTTCCAAAAATATCATCTGAAATATTGGTTTTAATATATCGGGTATTTAACATACGGGCAAAATTCTCCGCATGCTGCAGATTAACAGATGCTATGGTAATATAGGAAAGCTTTTCCAGCGCAACTTCTTCCGCGTGACACGGACCACTGATCACCAATATGTTTTCCAATGGCACTTTATACTTTTCATGAAGAAACTCTCCAATAATCTGATTTTCATCAGGAACAATCCCTTTAATAGCCGAAATAACCTTTTTCCCTTCCAGATCTTCAGGACCAATATCTTTTAATGTCTCTTTCAGAAACGCTGCAGGAACATTTAAAATCACATAATCCGCAGACTTAACAATATCCCGGATATTTGAAGAGATATTTGCGTCTGGAATACGCACTTCTACAGAACTTAAATAATTTGGATTGTGGTGATAGGTTTTAATGTGCGATATGGCGTCGGCATTCCGCATCCACCAATACATTTCCTTTTGTGTAATATTATCTGAAAGCATTTTAATGATGGCTGTAGCCCAGCTACCACCACCAATCATTGCAACTCTTGGCACCATATTGTCTAAATAAAAAAATCCCGGTTGAATGGATCAACCGGGACAATTTACTCAATTTATTGCGTTTGCCAGCCCTTACTTTTTATCGGGCGAAGCAAACAACTGATCCTTAGTCGTTTTCTCTACTTTCATTCCATCTTTCAATCTGTTCTGAATAGCAGAATAAGGTCCTGTAACCACTTCTGTACCCACCTTGATACCAGATTTTATAATGATAAACCGGTCATTTTGGATTCCGGTAGCCACTTCAACCTGTTTAACCGTTCCATTATTAAACACATATACATACTGTTTAATCTTCTTATCAGCAAGTTTATTCTTTTGCTTCTCCTGGCTTGCATTGTCCCCGCCTTCTTCTTTAGATTGATCCGTTTTATCTTTCTGACCCGTAAAAACTGATTGAATAGGAACAGAGAGCCCTTTCTCCGTTTCACTTTCTATATCTACACTAGCAGAAAGACCTGGTCTGAAAGGGGAAGGAAGATCTTTAGCACCTCCTTTGATATCACTATAGGATTCTGCGAGAATGCGTACCTTAACAACAAAGTTAGTCACCTGGTCTACCGAAGAGGTTACTGCCGTTCCAATATCTTTAGAAGAACTTGCGATTTCCGTTACAACACCTTTAAATTTTTTATCAGCAAATGCATCAACCTCTATATTTGCCTTATCTCCTACATTGACCCTATTGATATCATTTTCATTGACATCTACATTCACCTCCATAGAAGACAGGTTCGAAATACGCATAATTTCTGTTCCGGCCATTTGCGCCGTTCCAAGAATTCTATCTCCCTTCTCAACAGACAATTTGGAAATCACACCATCTACAGGCGCATAAATTGTTGCTTTGGCAAGGTTAGCACTTGCTTCCTGAACATTGGCACCGTTTTGTTCCAGCATGAACTTAGCAGAAGTCAGGTCCTCTTTCGATTTTTGCAAGTTTGTTTTAGCCGTCAGATAAGCCGCTTTTGCAGCATCAAATTCAGAAGCCGAAATTACTTTCTTACCAAACAGTTCTACATTTCGTTTATAGGTTGCCTCAGCATTTACAAAATTAGCTTCTGTTTGTTTCAGGAGCTGAGCAGCAGAGGCTACTCCCGCTTTCTGAGAACTGAAAGAGGCAACTGCCCTGTCAAAACCAGATTTCAATACATCAGGACGAACTTTACAAAGCAGTTGCCCTTTCTTCACCACATCACCTTCTTTAACATGAAGCTCTACAACCTCACCAGAAACCTCAGAGCTTAACTTTACCTCTGTTTCAGGCTGGATCTTTCCACTTGCTGTCACCGTCTCGATCACCTCTCTTTCCACGGCTTTTTCGACAGTTACTTTTTCGGCTTTATTGCCCCCTATCACTCCGGTAACTTTTAAAATAACCAGTAAAGCGATGAGTACAACGACGGCTATGATGATGTGTTTGAGTTTCATTGATCTGTTGTTTTATTGTGTGTATATGGTATCAATTAAAAAATAATCTGTTTTCCAAGGTAATAATCAATCACCTTAGCCCTAAACAGTAAATCGTATTTAGCCTGGATCATATCAATTTCAGCTTTATTCATATTGGTTTGAGAAGTACTGTAATCCAACGAGTTCACTAATCCTACTGCATACCGCTGTTCAATCACATGAAAAGCGTCTTTTTGTGCAAGAAAAGTATTGGTGGTCGAAGAATAACGACCTTCCGCAGCCTTTAGATCTGCAACCGCTTGATAGATGACCTTACTTAAATTATTCTTAGCCAGTTGTTCTTGTGTTTGGTTTTGTAAATAATTAATCCTGGCCTTTCTTACGTTTGATCTGGCCTGAAAGCCATTAAAAATAGGAATGGCCAAACTAAAACCGAAAGACTGGCCAAAATTATCCTTAATCTGATCAAAAAAGTGGTAGGCCGACGGATCAGGTATCCCTCCAGGAAGAATACGTGTGCCCGTACTCGCAAAGTTAGATGCCAGGCTTCCACCAAACGTCAGCGTAGGATAGTAACTCCCTTTCGCAACATCAATTCCTTTTTTTGCTGCCTCTGATTTTATGGATGCAAGTTTAATATCCGGAAAAAAAGTAAGCGCGTTATCATATACCTGATCCGGATTATAATTCGTAGACGGTTTATTAAAACTAGATAACACCGGGGCCTGTACTTCATATTTGGATGACGACGGAATTTCCATCAGCTGCGCAAGGGTCAGGTAGGAAATTGTCAGCGCATTTTCTGCATTCGTTTTATTCAACTCAGATGTAGCCAGTTGCGACTTTGCCTGCGATAAATCTGCAAGGGTCTTATTACCCACATCCAGTAACTGTTGTTGTACATCCAGTTGTTGTTTAGATACTGCCAGCTGTTGATCTGCAGCTTTCAAAAGATCTTTATTATATAGAATTTGTAGATACGCAGTAATAACCTGCAGAATCAGGTCATTTTTAATTTTTTCCGTATTGGTCTTGTCCGCTGCAAGCAAAAGTTTATTCTGTTTAATTTGATTTAACTTTTGAAGCCCCTGGAAAAGGGTCACATTACTGGTTAGCCCTCCATTATAAGAGGAGAACTGGCGGTTATTGTAGGTATAGGTAGACTGGTCAAGACTACGCCCGAAATTTACATTATAACTATTGCTACTGTTTAAAGTCGGTAAGATGGCATATTTAGACTGTCCCAAATTTTCTTCAGACAAATCTTCGTTTAACTTAGATTGTTTAACCTGCAGGTTACCATTTAGCGTCTTATCAATCGCTTCCTGTATGGTAATCACTTCCTGTGCGGTCGATTTCTGCACAAAACCTGTTGTGAAGGCAACAGATAATACTATGCTTAGACCGGTGAACATAGGAGAGCTTGTAAATATTTTCATAATTTTAGTTTCACAATAATACTATAAACAACTAATTGATTTTGTAAATTTTCAAGTACCGCCACCAGCAAAATTCTTACATTTGGACATGTACCTGGTAAAATCACCTCTTCTCTTAAAATGGTATTACCCATCTTTAGTCTGGAACAAAAGCCGATCTGACAAAGTCATTTATTTAACCTTTGACGATGGACCTATACCTGATGTTACAGACTTTGTCCTAAAAACTTTAAAAAGTTTTCAGGCCAAGGCGACCTTCTTTTGTATCGGAGATAATATTACAAAATATCCTGAAATTTTTCAGCGGGTAATTGATCAGGGCCACGGTATTGGCAATCATACTTATAACCATCTTAAAGGATGGAAAACAGCAGATGAGCTCTATTTCCGAAATTTCAGCCAATGTCAGAAATTAACCGCTACCAATTTGTTTCGTCCGCCATATGGCAGAATTAAAAAATCCCAGATTAAGGAGATCGGAAAATGTTATCCAAACATGAAAATTATTATGTGGGACGTCCTCAGTGGTGATTTTGACATCAATCTTGCTCCTCATAAATGTTTTGAAAATGTGATTAAACATACGGTTAATGGTTCTGTTATAGTATTTCATGACAGCCTCAAAGCATTTGACAGACTGGAATATGCTTTACCTCGTACACTTCAATATTTTCATGAACGAGGTTACACCTTTGAAACCTTATAATTGAACCTGGATACACCAAGTTCAGACCAAAACCAAAACACACAGAAAATCAATTGTATTTCAGCTATTTAAGCAAAAACAAAATCTACAAACCGTCCATTTATGAACAGTGCTGTTCATAAATGGACGTCAAATTAGAGGCCTTATTTAAACACTGCAGTCTGTAATATTATTTAGAATACTTATAAATAATATAATGATCCTCAGATGATGGCCCGCCCCTGTTTTTTTTTGTAAATTCGCTACAAATAATTCTAATATATTACCTTTTAACACAGATTATCAATGGCTTTTGATATAGATATGATCAAAAAGGTGTATGCAAACTTCGGACCCCGTGTTGAAGCGGCCCGTAAACTAGTAGGCAGACCTTTAACACTTTCAGAAAAAATTTTATATACTCACCTTTGGGATGAGAATACCAATACTTCCTATGTTAGAGGTACGGACTATGTAGATTTTGCTCCTGACAGGGTAGCTATGCAGGATGCAACTGCTCAGATGGCTTTGTTGCAATTTATGCAGGCTGGCCGCCCTAAAGTTGCAGTACCTTCAACCGTACACTGCGATCACTTAATTACAGCAAAATATGGTGCAGAACAGGATCTTCCTGCTGCCAATACAGAAAGCAAAGAGGTATTTGATTTCCTTGCCTCTGTATCCAACAAATATGGCATCGGTTTCTGGAAACCAGGAGCAGGCATTATTCACCAGGTAGTATTGGAAAACTATGCTTTCCCGGGCGGAATGATGATCGGTACGGATTCACACACTGTGAACGCAGGTGGTTTAGGTATGGTTGCAATTGGTGTAGGTGGTGCAGATGCCTGCGATGTTATGGCAGGCTTACCTTGGGAACTTAAATTTCCTAAATTAATTGGAGTAAAGTTAACCGGAAAATTAAACGGATGGACTTCTCCTAAAGATGTCATCCTGAAAGTAGCAGGTATCCTGACTGTAAAAGGCGGTACTGGTGCTATTGTAGAATATTTTGGCGAAGGAGCCAATAACATGAGTTGTACCGGTAAAGGAACAATTTGTAACATGGGTGCTGAGATAGGTGCAACAACGTCAACTTTCGGTTATGATGAAAGCATGGAGCGCTACCTACGTGCAACCAATCGTGCAGATGTTGCTGATGCAGCTAATGCGATAAAAGAACACTTAACGGGAGATCCAGAAGTTTATGCAAATCCAGACAAATATTTCGATCAGCTAATCGAGATCAACCTGTCAGAACTTGAGCCTTACCTGAACGGTCCATTTACACCCGATTTAGCTACCCCTATCTCTAAAATGAAAGAAGTGGCTGCAGAGAATGGATGGCCGATGAAAATTGAGGTGGGTTTGATTGGTTCTTGTACCAACTCTTCTTACGAAGACATTTCACGTGCAGTAAGTGTAGCCAGACAAGTTTCCGAAAAAGGGCTTAAAACTAATGCTCAGTACTGCATTAACCCAGGTTCAGAACAAATTCGTTATACCATTGACCGTGATGGATTCCTGGACGTATTCAAACAAATTGGTGCTACTGTATTTACCAATGCCTGCGGACCTTGCATCGGTATGTGGGATAGAGTTGGTGCAGAAAAACAAGAAAAAAACACTATTGTTCACTCCTTCAACCGGAATTTTGCCAAACGCGCAGATGGTAATCCAAATACTTATGCATTTGTAGCCTCACCAGAATTGGTTACCGCATTGGCTATTGCTGGCGATTTAAGTTTCAATCCGCTTACCGATACATTAACAAATGATAAAGGCGAGCAGGTAAAATTAGATGAGCCAACAGGACACGAATTACCTCCAAAAGGTTTTGATGTGGATGATGCCGGATTCCAGGCACCTGCTGCAGATGGAAGTGGTGTACAGGTTATTGTTTCTCCTACTTCTCACCGTCTGCAATTGTTAGACCCATTTAAACCTTGGGAAGGTACAGATCTTAAAGGCTTGAAATTACTCATCAAAGCCAAAGGAAAATGTACAACCGACCATATTTCTATGGCTGGTCCATGGTTAAAATTCCGTGGACACCTGGACAACATTTCTAACAACATGCTCATTGGCGCGGTGAATTTCTTCAATGAGAAAACCGACAATGTAAAAAATGAATTGACTGGAGAGTACGGGCCGGTACCAGCTACTCAGCGCGCCTATAAAGCAGCAGGAATTGGTACTATCGTTGTTGGTGATGAAAACTACGGTGAAGGATCCAGCCGCGAGCACGCAGCAATGGAACCTCGTCACTTAGGTGTTCGTGCCGTACTGGTAAAATCATTTGCCCGTATTCACGAGACGAATCTAAAAAAACAAGGTATGCTTGGCCTTACCTTTGCCAATAAAGAAGATTACGACAAAATCCAGGAAGATGACACAATCGATATCCTTGGCTTAACTGAATTTACACCAGATGTTCCGCTTACTTTGGTTTTAAACCATAAAGACGGATCTAAAGAAGAGATTAAAGCAAACCATAGCTATAATGCTCAACAAATTGAATGGTTTAAAGCAGGAGGTGCGTTAAACATCATCCGCAGAGAAGCTGCGGCTAAAAACGCATAAGCAATGCTAATATAAAAAAAGCTCCCGCAGAAATACGGGAGCTTTTTTTATGTCCAAAAACTAAGAAGCATCACGGCCTCATCGCCCAAGGAAATCCTGAAACCAGTACCCAGAGTTCTTAATTGTACGTTCCTGTGTTTTAAAATCGGTATGGACAAGCCCAAAACGTGCGTTATAACCCTCGGCCCATTCAAAATTGTCCATAAGTGTCCAGGCCATATAACCTGTTATATTTATTCCCTCCTCTTTTGCCTTTAATAAAGTTTCCAGATAAAGTTTAAAATAAGCTATTCTCTCGGCATCATCAATGACACCATTGACAACCTTATCATGAAATGCAGCACCGTTTTCGGTGATAATAATATTTTTAATCTTTGGATAAGCTGCAAACTGCCTGATGATGTTTTGAAAGCTGTCTCCATTAATTTCCCAGCCCATCGCAGTGTGAGGCTTTTTACGACTCTTAGCTTTTACTTCCCAGGCCTGTAATACCGGAATAAACGCATTGTACTTTATGGTGAGCGGAAAATAATTCTGAAGACCAATGAAATCAAAATCAAAAGCCAGTCTTTCAGTATGTCTCCAGGTGGAATGGTTTATTGAAAACTTCTCCATCACATCCCAATCCGCCATAGGATAACCCATTCCTAAGACAGGCTCAATAAAAAGGCGGTTCATTAAACAATCCACCCTTTTAGCCGCCTGGAGATCAGCTTCGTTCTGCGTAAACGGAATAATCTCGGAACAGGAGTATGTCGTTCCTATATAGGCCTGTTTTATCTCCGCACGAAGAATACGGCCACCATCTGCCTGGGCCAGAGCTGCATGGTGCACTGCCGAGAAAAAGTTGGTCAGGCCCGTTTCACCGGGTGCATGTATACCCAGCATATATCCAAGTGAGGTAAAACCGAAAGGTTCATTCATCACAATCCAATTTTTCACTTTGTCACCATACTCCTTAGCACATACGGTTACAAAATGGTTAAAAGCACCATTAATGCTATAAGCAGTCCATCCCCCCTCATCCTGTAATGCCTGGGGCAAGTCCCAGTGGTAAAGTGTGATATAAGGTGTGATCCCTTGTTTCAGACATTCATCAATTACCTGATGATAAAAACGGATACCTTCTTCATTTACATGACCGTGACCTGAAGGAACAATCCTCGCCCAGGAAATGGAAAAACGGAATACCGAAAAGCCAAGTGTCTTGATTAAAGCAATATCCTCTTTATACCGATGATAAAAATCACATGCAACTGCAGGATGATGACCCTTTTTTATCTTACCCGACTTTTTAGAGAAAGTATCCCAAATAGACGGACCTTTCCCATAAGTATCCGCAGCTCCCTCAATCTGGGCTGCTGCTGTGGCTACACCCCATAAAAAATCATTTCCAAATTGAGATGCTTTTATCATAACTACATAAATAACAGGCAATATGGGAATCAGATATTAAATCTATATTAATTCAACAACATAAGTAACTCTAATCTTTCAAACTCAAACCAATCTGTTTCAAAAGTATAGCGGCATTGAAAGTTTTACACGCTCCATGTTTCAACTTATAATCAAAATGCATCTCGCCATCTGCAATCTGTATATCAAAATGATAATTTCGTACAGAAAATGAATATTCCGATTCCATTTCAGACAACTGTAAATCATGTGTAGCAAATAAAGTTGGGGTTTGCTGTTCAATCATCTTTTCAATAAAAACTTTAGACCCGAGGTATTTATCTCTGCTATTCGTTCCACGAAGCATTTCATCAATGAGCACAAAAGAATTCCTCTGTACACGGGTCGAATCCAGGATCATTTTAAGGCGGTTCAGTTCTGCCTTAAAGGTAGAAGTCTGATCATTCAAAGAATCCTTGATCCTCATATAAGAAAGCACATTAAAAATTGACAGGCTAAGTGCTTGAGCACACACTGGCCCTCCGGAGAAAGCCAGGACCATATTCACACCGACTGTCCGTAAGAACGTACTCTTACCCGCCATATTAGAACCAGTTACAATATCAACAGTTGGCTTTTCATGTAAACTATAACTATTCACAATTCTTTTTCCGTCTTCAATAAGGGGGTGACCAAGATCCAGCGCTTTCAAATCAAATTTTTCCTGAATTTGCGGATATACCCAGGCAGGCTCATTGTAGTTTAAAGTTGCAAAAGAAATGAGTTCTTCAAACTGACTGATCCGGTATAACCCTTTCAATATATGAGCAGAAGAGCTAGTATACCATTTATCCAGTCTCACTGTACACCTCAAATCCCAAAGAAAGAACAGATTCAAGAATGAAGAAACTATAATATTCAGCCGGGCATCAAAAGCTTGAATGATAGACGACAGTTGTTTAATCTGCCGGCTTACAGGCGTACTATCCTCCTCCGGCTGGAAAAAATCACGAATATATTTGCTCTTCCACTGTACACGCTCTGTCCATTCAATCGTTCCGGAAAATGCTCTTAATAATTCTGCTCCTCCGCTAAAGCCATAATAAACCTGATTGATCGCCTTCAGATTAAAAAAAGTAAGCCCGGCATTAAATACTGCAACAAGCCCAAGAAGATTCCACCATACCCCACCCAAAAATGAGCCGGTGATCAATAAACCAATCGTTAAAAAAGGGACAAAAGCTACATAGGCCCTAAGTAATTTAGCATGTATGAAACGAAGCTGCAACTCCAGTTCATGAGCAAGCTTATGTTCAATAATACCCAATTGACCAGATTCATGGTCCTGCAACTGTGCCCGAAAATGAAAAGTATCGTCAATATGTTTGTTCAGCTCCTCAATCCCTCCCTGCCTCTCCAGGATGACAGTACGCTCCAATGGCCCCTCCAAATGACGGGCCAGCAGATCCATTCCCTTCGTCGTTTTACAACGGTTAAGCACCGCATATAAAGACAGGGGGCCAAAAATGTCCAGATCCGAAGCATATGGATGATACTCATCCTGATATTGAGTACCGTCGTCATATCCATTCTTTCGGTCTACCAAGTGATGCTCTTCATTCTGGTAAATCCAGAACAGTTTTCTTGCGTACCTTAATTCACCTTGCAGGCTCACTTGTTTTTTGACCAGAACCATAAAGATCAAAACAGGAATACACAACAGCAATCCCATGATCCAGTGGTAGCCCTGGCTAATGATCAGTGCTATAATTAATATTTCTGCAATAAACACCCCCAATCTGGATAAGGAAACCTGATTCAGTTTTTTGACCAAGCCCTCTACCTTATTTTGTTGGGCCTGTATTTGATTTTGATAATGAATTAAAATAGCTTCTTTAGTTTTTACCATATATTTGAAGATTCTCAGAAAATCATAAATATAGGCAATACATTATATACCCTAAGAACGGAATGAAGATAACCTTACTGGTGGTTGGAAAAACAGAAGACAAATATCTGATCGAAGGCATTGAAAAATACCTGAACAGACTGAAGCATTACATTGGCTTTAACTTAACCGTAATTCCAGACA
This sequence comes from Pedobacter sp. HMWF019, assembly GCF_003061025.1. Taxonomy (GTDB): domain Bacteria; phylum Bacteroidota; class Bacteroidia; order Sphingobacteriales; family Sphingobacteriaceae; genus Pedobacter. The sequence goes on from NZ_QAIL01000051.1 coordinate 10,899, forward strand.
TAAAAAACACTAAGAACCTTACTGAAGCCCAGCAGAAAAACAAAGAAGCAGAGTTGATCCTGAAACAAATCAGCAATTCTGATCTGGTGGTGCTTTTAGACGAAAAAGGTAAGAAACACAGTTCTATGTCTTTCGCCAACTATCTGAACAAACAAATGATCGGTAGTGTTCAACATCTGGTATTTATCATTGGAGGCCCTTATGGTTTTGATGAAAGTATATACAAACGAGCCGCCTCCAGCGTTTCTCTATCAGACATGACATTCTCCCACCAGATGGTCCGCCTATTCTTCGTTGAGCAACTGTACAGGGCTTTCAGTATCCTAAAAGGAGAACCCTATCACCATGAATAATCAAGCTTGCTTTATGGAATTAAAATCAAAAAATCATCATTATAAAAAGGAGATATCGTTATGATAGACGAAGATTTAAAAAACAAACTTAAATTTACCAGGAATTATAAGTTCAAAAGTGATACTTCAAGCGCACGGGGCAGTTACTGGATTGCAATCGTTATTTCAGTTATTGCATTTCTGCTCCTCTGGTATTTACTGTAAAAGAATACCACAAAAAAGCCGGATGCTTTAATACACACCCGGCTTTTGCAATCAATATAAAAGCTATACCCCTTTCTTACTGGTCATATTTGCCTTTTTTGCAGGCTGAGCAGTTTTACTTGGAGCCTTTGCATTAGATGGCTTTGGTGTTGCCTTTACCTTTTTCTCTGCCTTCTCCTCAGCTTTAACAGCCTCATGTTCTTCTGTACCTGGAGCTTCTTCGCTAAACAAAGGAAGTTCCTTTAATAAATGATACCAGCTAACAATCTTTTTCATATCAGAGGTATAAACCTTTTCATCATCATGATTAGGTGCTACCTCATTAAAAAAGGACTTCAATGCTGAAGCATCAGCCTTCGCATCAGGAACATTCCCTTTTGCTGCAGCAATATTAGCCAAAACATCCACCAGTTTCAGATCATCTTCCTGTCCGTAAACCGTGATGTCTTCCAGAGATGCCAGTTTAGTAGTAGAGATATTTGCAACGATCTTAACCTTTTGAGCATCCAGACTTTCCAATACGTAGCCCGCTTTATTTTGTCCAACAAGCTTATATAACCCAGGTCGGCCAGACACTGCTACTATTCCTCTTAAATTCATATGTTTTATTTTTTGAAAAGACAGAATTAATCTTCTATCACTTCTATACTTAAAATTTTATCCCCTTGTTTAATATCGTCAACAAGATCAACATTTTCTATTACTTTACCAAAGCAAGTATGATTTCTATCCAGGTGTGCCGTATTGGTCCTGCTGTGGCAAACAAAAAACTGGGAACCACCGGTGTTTCTTCCTGCATGCGCCATAGACAATACACCGCGGTCATGGTATTGGTTCTCTCCATCAAGCTCACAGTCAATTTTATAACCCGGACCTCCTGTACCTGCCAAATGAGCTTTAGCAGGATCTTTAGAGTTCGGACAACCACCCTGGATCACAAAATTAGGAATCACACGGTGAAAAGTAACGCCATCATAAAATCCTTCTTTAGCTAATTTTTTAAAATTGGCTACGGTATTAGGTGCATCTTTATCGTAAAACTGAACGGTCATGTCACCTTTTTCTGTTTTTATTATTGCTTTGCTCATATTCATTTTTTATGTAAACGCCAAATTTAGTAAATTGAAATGATTACCTAAACTTTATGGCTTAAAAAGCTGCAGAGGATAAATGTATATAATTTTATTATGGCATTCAAAAATTTTAAATTCGCGAATACCTAACTCCAACGGTTTTGAAAAAACACATCTTATTGTTCTTATTACTGGCACTTTCTGTCAGCCTCAAAGCTTCATCCATCTTAATATACATGGATGAGGATCAGAAAAATCATCTGAAAGCCTATGGGCTGGCTTATTGGAGTATTAAACAGCAGGCAGATGTAAGCTGGTTGCTTAATTACCGAGGCGGAAGTTTTCTGATCAAGTATGCCAAACCAATAGAAGACGAATGCAAAATCAGAGGTATATCCTATCAGGTTATGGCAGACGCAAAAGTGACTGCACTACTTAACGAAATCAGCAGCCCGGATGTCAATATGGAGATGGTTAAACTAGAGAAAGCCCCTAAAATTGCCGTCTATTCCCCAAAAAGCAAATTGCCTTGGGATGATGCAGTAACTATGGTGCTCACCTATGCAGAAATTCCTTATGATGTAGTCTATGATGATGAAGTCCTTAAAGACAAACTGACAGGTTATGACTGGCTGCATTTACATCATGAAGATTTTACTGGGCAATATGGTCGATTTTGGAGCAACTTTAGAAATGCATCCTGGTACAAAACAGATGTGGCCAATCAGGAAGCCACAGCCAAAAGAAATGGCTTTAAAAAAGTATCAGAAATGAAACTTGCTGTAGCTAAACATATCGCAGCTTTTTGTTCAGGTGGCGGCTTTTTATTTGCCATGTGCTCCGGTACAGATACCTTTGATATTGCATTAAGCGCTGAAGGCGTAGATATTTGTGAAAGGATGTTTGACGGAGATACTGCGGATCCGAATGCACAATCAAAGCTTAATTTCAGTAAGACCTTTGCCTTTAAAGATTTTACGATCGACCTGAATCCTTCCAATTATAAATTTTCAAACATAGACGTCACGCAGACCCGGACGCTTGTACAAAGCAATGATTTCTTTACCCTGTTTGATTTTTCAGCAAAATGGGATATCGTTCCGACCATGCTGACCCAAAACCATGAAAAAGTCATCAAAGGTTTTATGGGGCAAACAACTGCCTTTAGAAAGGCTCTGGTCAAACCAGACATCACTGTACTTGGTGAAAACAAAGGTGCAGAAGAGGTTCGCTACCTTCATGGAGAATTCGGGAAAGGACAGTTCACTTTCTATGGAGGACATGATCCCGAAGACTATCAGCACCTAGTAGGCGACCCCCCAACAGATCTGAACCTCCACCCAAACTCACCGGGATATCGCCTGATCCTGAACAATGTACTTTTTCCTGCAGCAAAAAAGAAACCACAGAAAACTTAGTCGTAGAAATTCCAGCTTACTCCAAATTTCAGCATACGATCTGGCATTGGATATTTGTATACACTGTAATAGCCTTTAGAAAACAAGCCCTGATTGACATAATCATATTTCACAAAAAGGTTCGCCTTTCTCAGACTCGCTCTTACCCAAACATCAATAATGGGTTCTGTTTTGAGTTGAGGCCCATTATTTAATGTATAAAACTGGCTTGCCGCTGGCGAGTAAGCTAAAGCATCATAAGGAGTATTATACCTTAAATCTATCCCCACATCCGTTTTAAGAACTTTAAAAAAGGTCTGGTTACGGTACAAGCTGTTAAAAGTATACACTTCTGGCGTACGCAAAATGCTTTTGCTATCTGTTTTTTGATAAACCAGGTAATTGTCCAAATGGAATTTACCAAAGTCTACCTTTTTACCAACAGTAACTTTTAGCAAATTAATACTTCCAGCCTCTTGAGTAGGCGTAATATCCACTCCAGTACCTACCTGGGCAAAATACAGGTATTTATTGATCAGGTAATACTTTGCACCGGCCTCGAATTTATATTTGTCATTGATATAATTGAAAGATAGATTAATGGTTTTGGTTCTGTCTAAATCCTTAAGCCAGTTGTAATGATTTCCAAAATATCGGGTATACACCTCTTCAGGGGATTTATTTTGAATATATGCGCCCAAAACCACACGACCCGCTGTATTACTCAACCGCACATTACTCTTCGCCTCATACAAAAAATCGCCAATTTGCCGTCCCTGGAAAATCTGCTGAAGATCCACGTTCAGGTCCATCCGGTCACTAAAGCGATAACCTAAAGCGCCCAGCAATGTGGAGTTCTGAAAAGTCGCACTATAATCATAATAATTCGTTAAATCGGCATAGCGGGCAAGCTGCGTATATTTATAGTAATCATGCCTGATACCAACATCTATTTTTAGCTCATTTTTAATAAATGCTTGCGACTTTCCCCGAAGGAAAAAGCTATAAATAAATTCATTCCGTAAATGACTCACACTGGTGGAATCATTTGTAGAAACAGTATCGATCAATCCCTTTGGCAGAACGGAATGGTCATCAGCTTCACTTTTAGAGAAGCCAAATGACTGTGTATTATAAGAAACTGTATAGGTCACTTTATTGGTAGGCAACACTTTCTTCATCACTGGCTGCTCAACCGTATCAATACGGCCGATAAAATAACTTTGCTTAAGAAAGAAGATATTATTGTGCCAGCGCTGTTTAGCTGTGGTTAGCCTCACCACCTCTGCTTCGTGCGATACACGCTGAGCAGCGTCCACATTGGTAAACAGATTATCATTATTTACCGTACCATTTTCTCCCGCTTTAAAACTGCTAAAAATAGCCGTAGCCCATAAATTATAACGCTTATTCGGAGATTGATACCAGGTAAACAGCGAAGTATTCAAATCGTTTGCTTTCTGATTGGTATACACCCCTCTGGATCCAATCTGATAATAATTCGCACCAACATTCAGGTTTGGTTTTATATTCTGTGTATGCGTCGCTTTAAAAACCTGCTCCGGCCCGCCACTTACATAATACAGATTACTAAACTGCGTACGCGCCTGGTAGTAGATAATGTCTTCAGGGCTCATCTTATAAATATCAAAAGAATGAAAACCAGGATCAAACCCAATGCTCTTCGAAGGTTCAAAAAGCATCAGTTGCGCCGCCATACCCGGCCCCCCGGTATTAATAGTTGGTCTTCGGGGCTGATTCAATACACTGTAATTTTGAAAATTCCTTAAACTTGTATCTAAAGGAAAAGTTTGTATACTATCTCTTGTTAACCCGAGTGTAGTGTACCTGACATATTTAGATGTAAAAACAACAGAGTCCTTACCCCCGTCCAGCTTCTTTCTTAAAGAATCCAATTCTTTATTCTCTCTAACAGTCGTCTTTAAATCCTGCGCAAAGGCCCTCTGCCCGAACAGCAGTAAACAAAACAAAACAGAAAGAACAAGAAATTTATACATTATAAAGTAGCGATTAACTGGCTTAATATTTTAGTCATTTTAGGTTCTGCAACTCGCGCAGTTTCCAGGATATCTTCCAGACTAAAGGGGTGCAATATCTCAGGGAAACCTTCGTCTGTCAATACCGAAACAGCAAATACAGGCAATTTCATATGGTTGGCCACAATCACCTCCGGTACAGTACTCATACCTACCGCATCTCCGCCAATAATTCTTAAATATTTGTATTCCGCTTTGGTTTCTAAATTTGGGCCTGTTACAGAAACATACACACCTTGATGGCAGGTAATTCCTTCCGCCGCAGCAATGCTCAACGCATCTGCTATAAGCTTACGATTATATGGTTCACTCATATCCGGAAAACGAGGTCCCATATCGGCATCATTATGCCCTCTTAAAGGACTTTCCAGCTGTAAATTAATATGATCATTGATGACCATCAGATCCCCCTTTTTAAAATCAGGGTTTAATGATCCTGCGGCATTAGACACAAACAGATAGCTAATTCCCAAAGCTTTCATCACCCTTACAGGAAAAGTGATCTGCTGCATACTATAACCTTCATAATAATGCAGGCGGCCTTGCATTGCAACAACCTTTTTTCCGTTCAGTGTTCCAAATATCAGTTTACCAGAATGGAATTCCAGGGTAGATATTGGGAAATTAGGAATATTAGGATACATCAGGCTATAGGCCACTTCAATTTCCCCAACCAGATCACCTAAACCCGTACCTAAAATAATTCCAATCTCCGGTTTAAAATGATCTGTTTTTTTCTTTATATACTCAACGGTTTCGTGTATGGCTTGAAACATAATTTAAAATATTTTGGTCAAATGTAACTTTATCTTCCTTCTGAATTTCGATCCGGATCGGCAAATAAAATACAGGCAAATTTAAAAGTAATTCTTTTATTCTGATATCTGATAAACGCTGCGCATCCTTTTCTGTTGTGATGATGATTTTTTCTTTATCCCTTTCTTTCTCAAACGCGCGAACAAGCCTCTGAATTTCCGACAAGCTAAATTGATGATGATCAGCATAATGGTGATGGTCCACATCCACTCCACATCCGGAAAGATAAGAAATCATCGGTTCCGGATTTGCAATTCCTGTAAGCAAAAACACCTTCATATTTTTTATCAGAGAAACCTTCTGCTTGCCTGATTCTCCATAAACAGGCTCCAGAGCAGCGTACTTTATTTCTGAAAAAGCCGGAATATTTCCTTTTTTAAATTTTTTCAGAACCTTCTTTTTGCCTTCGATATCTAAATGCACTGGTATCTTTGTGATCAGCAGCGATTCCGCCCGCTGATAACCAAAAAAAAACTCCCGTAAATTTCCAGCAGGCAATAAAAACTGCGGCCTTAAAAGCTTCTGATATTCAAAAAGAAGAATATTAAAGCCTGCCCTAACCCTGCGATGTTGAAAAGCATCGTCCAAAATGATCAGATCATGATGCTCTTTCAGAAGTTCAATACCTTTTACCCGGTCTTCGCAAACAGCAACAGTAATGTTTGAAAATTTACGATAAAACTGCATCGGTTCATCTCCAATACTTTCTGCTGTTGCCGCTCCATCAGCCAATATAAATCCCTTTGTTTTTCTACCATATCCTCTGCTCAGGATCGCTATTTTATAGTCATCCAGCAACTGAACCAAGTACTCCGTAACAGGGGTTTTGCCCGAACCACCCACCACCAAATTTCCCACACAGATCACCGGCAGGTTAAATTTAACTGACCTAAAAAGGCCCCAGTCATAAAATTTGTTCCTGACCAGGGTAACCATTCCATAGATAAGGGAAAAAGGAAGAAGTAGCAATCGCAGTTTCTTAATCATGTATGGGTCAAAAATAAGAATTATCAACCAGAATGTATCCTGCTTATATTTTAGCCTCTACCATGGCTGATAAATAAAAACTATCTTTGTATAAACAACAATTCAATACCATGCTTAAAGGATTTTTTAACGTACCAGCCCCCACCAATGAGCCTATTTTAGGCTATGCACCGGGAAGTAAAGAACGTGAACTTTTAAAAGCGGCCCTGGCCGATGCCCGTTCCAAACAAATTGACATCCCAATGTATATAGGCGGCGCTGAAGTTCATACCGAAAATAAAGGAAAGACTACCCCACCGCACGATCATCAACATATTTTAGGTTATTACAGCAAAGGCGACAAAAGCCATGTTACAAAAGCAATTGATGCCGCTTTAGCAGCAAAGGCAGATTGGGAAAACCTAGCCTGGGAACAACGCGCAGCTGTTTTCTTAAAAGCAGCCGACCTTATTGCCGGTCCTTACAGGTACAAATTAAATGCAGCAACCATGCTTGGCCAAAGCAAAAACGCTTACCAGGCAGAGATTGACTCCGCTTGTGAGCTGATTGACTTTCTTCGGTTCAATGTAAGCTATATGTCTGAAATCTATAAGCAGCAACCTCCAGTTTCGCCAAAAGGTTCATGGAACAGAGTAGAGCAGCGCCCGCTGGAAGGTTTCGTTTTTGCTTTAACCCCTTTCAACTTTACTGCCATTGCAGGTAACCTGCCAACCTCGGCCGCAATGATGGGTAACGTTGTTGTTTGGAAGCCCGCTAACACTCAGATTTATGCAGCTAATGTACTGATGCAGATTTTCAGAGAGGCCGGATTACCAGATGGAGTAATCAACCTGGTTTATGTTTCCGGACCTGATGCTGGCGAGGTGATCTTCAGCCACCCGGATTTTGCAGGTATTCACTTTACCGGATCTACAGGGGTTTTCCAGGATATCTGGAAAACCATTGGAAACAATATCCACAAGTTCAAAACGTATCCACGTATTGTTGGCGAAACCGGTGGAAAAGATTTTATCCTTGTTCATGGTTCGGCTGAAGCAGAAAGCTCCAGTACTGCCATTATCAGAGGTGCCTTTGAATATCAGGGGCAGAAATGTTCTGCAGCTTCAAGGGTATACGTTGCCCAAAGCGTATGGCCTAAGATCAAAGAATTTATGCTTCGTGACCTGGCTACTTTTAAAATGGGTGGAACAGAAGATTTCAGCAACTTTATTAACGCTGTAATTGATGAAAACTCCTTTAATAAACTAACTAAATACATTGACGCTGCGAAAAACGATCCAGCTGTTGAGGTTATAGCCGGTGGCAATTACGACAAATCAAAAGGTTATTTTATAGAGCCAACCGTACTTGTTGTTAAAGATCCAAACTATGTTACCATGAGCGAAGAGCTATTTGGCCCTGTACTCACCCTGTATGTATACGAAGATAAAGATTTCGACCAGGTATTAGACCTTGTGGATCAAACCTCCATTTATGCTTTAACAGGTGCAGTAATTGCTCAGGACAGATATGCTATTGAAAAAGCAACGCATCGTTTGCGTAATGCAGCAGGAAACTTCTATATCAACGATAAATGTACTGGAGCAGTAGTAGGACAACAGCCTTTCGGAGGAGCCAGAGGTTCTGGTACAAACGATAAAGCAGGCTCTATGATCAACCTGTTACGCTGGGTTTCTCCACGTACGATCAAAGAAACTTTCGATCCGCCAAAGGACTATCGTTATCCTTTTTTAGCAAACGACTAAATACATCATAAAAAAGCTCCCGATCATAAACCGGGAGCTTTTCTATTTTAATAAAAATTGCATTCTGTAATAAAACACCAAATTATTTTCCCGCGTCCATTTTAAATACAGGAGACAAATCAGCTGCGCTTGATGCACTTACCTGCAAATCCGTAATTATTCCGGATTGCAGGCTATAAACCCAGGCATGAACAGAAAGTTCCTGACCCGAAGCCCAGGCATTTTGTACGATAGAAGTACTCATTACGTTAGCCGCACTCTCTATAGCATTGAGTTCAACAAGTCTGTTTGACCTTTTTACAGGATCCTTAATGGTCGACATTTCACGTTCGTGCATACGGATAACATCTTTGATATTTCTCAACCAGTTATCGATCAGTCCAACCTGTTTATCTCCCAGTGCAGCATTTACACCTCCGCATCCATAGTGACCACATACGATGATGTGTTTCACCTTCAATACATTTACAGAATAATCGAGTACACTAAGCAAATTCATATCCGTATGTGTTACCACATTGGCAATGTTGCGATGTACAAAGATGTCTCCAGGCATGGTATTGGTAATCTGGTTGGCTGGCACACGACTGTCCGAACAGCCAATCCACAATACCGGTGGAGCCTGACCAGCAGATAACCGATCAAAAAACTGAGGATCTTCTTTAAGTGTTGCAGCAACCCAGTCCTTATTTCCCTGTAATAATCCTTCGTAAGTAATTTGATGCGTTTGTTGTTGTTCTAATTTTGCACACATGATATCTTAGTTATTAATTTCGTCTAATTTGTTAGTTAATTTGGGTACGATATATTGAGATTTAACATCCTCTAATATAACGATAATCCCTTTTGTATAAGCGTTATGCTTATAATTAAAAATAGTTTCCAGTACATCAGGATCAATATATCTGGAGTTGCTTCCGTCAATGGTCACCGTCGTTTCCTTCGGAATTTTATTTAGCATGACCTGTATTGCCGCCTTATTTAAAAAGGAAACTTCTTCTGCCAGCTTAATCCTGATGTTCTTCTTATTTCCCTCTTTGTGAATTTTGTAAAAGAAAGGGTTACGCATATTGGTACGTAATAAGTAAAATATAGAAACCAGCATACCTATAGCTACACCTTTCAATAAATCTGTAAGTAATACGGCTACCACGGTTACCACAAATGGAACAAACTGGTCCCAACCCTTATGGTACATATGCTTAAATAAAGCAATTCTGGTTAATTTATAACCTGTTACCAAAAGTATTGCAGCAAGACAAGCCAAAGGAATCATATTAATGATCCCCGGTATAAACAATAAGGACAACAGCAACCAGGTACCATGAAAAATAGCCGACATCTTAGTCCTTCCTCCCGCATTCACATTTGCAGAACTTCTCACAATAACGGAAGTCATAGGCAAGCCACCCAGCATTGCACTGGTCATATTTCCAATTCCCTGAGCCATTAACTCTCTGTTTGTTGGTGAAACCCGTTTGATCGGATCAATCTTATCCACAGCTTCAATACTTAAAAGCGTTTCCAGACTGGCCACAATGGCAATGGTCCCGGCTACAATCCAAACCTCTTTTTTCCCTATAGCAGAGAAATCCGGCATAGTAAACAGACCGGTAAACTCCGACCATCCACTAACCACTGGAATAGCCACCATTTGCTTAGCTTGTAAAGCATAAGTTGTATTGTTAAATACATAACTTAAAGCGATACCCAGAACCACAACAACCAGCGGCGCTGGAATACTGCTTACCTTCTTAATTTTTGGCCAATAGATCAAAACCAATATAGAGAGCCCACTGATCACTATAGCCGCCAGACTAAAATGACTTAGTGCCCCACTAATAGCAGAAAAAGTGTTTTCTTCATTACCCTGAAAAAAACTCTCATCACCTGGAAAATCTGAATCCACACCCAACGCATGAGGCAACTGTTTCAAAATCAGAATCAAGCCAATAGCAGCCAACATTCCTTCAATCACGCTGGAAGGAAAATAATTACCGATAGTACCAGCCTTGATCATACCCAATACCAGTTGCATTACGCCTGCAAGCATAACCGCCAGCAAGAACGTCTGATAGCTTCCCAACTGTGCAATAGCTCCCAATACAATAACGGTAAGTCCAGCTGCCGGACCACTTACACTCAGTTGCGAACCACTGAAACTGGCCACAACAATTCCCCCAACCACACCAGAAACAATACCCGCAAACAGCGGTGCCCCCGATGCCAAAGCAATTCCTAAACACAGCGGGAGGGCTACTAAAAAGACCACAATACTCGCCGGAAGATCCCGCTTTAAATTCTTTTTTAAGATATACTTCTTTACGTCCAATCTTGAAAAGATCGAATTCCCATCTTGCATAAAATTATATTTTATTATTTGTACCTAATTAATTGGCTTGCCTATGCTGTTTAAAAGCACAAAGCAAATTTCACAAAGAATTTAGGCCAAGTTAGGGGGAGGTGTCGGAACAGACGGATGATATGGATTTACATATCTCTTGAAGTGGTCTATATAACTGTTTTTGATAAAAAAGTGATACCGGACCGGCACATAAGAAAAAGGCGCATGCAAATCAATGAGTTTACAATCCACGTATTTCAAAACTTTACCCGAATCACCTTCAGAGCCATGCTCCAATTCGATCTGCATAATCACATTTTTAATGATCTCTTTATCCAGATGGGCAAAAAATACAGGCGCAGCAGAAATCACCATCTTCGCAGAGAAGATGCCTAAAAAGGCAACAACGATCAGTAAGCGGTATTTTCTAAGGCTCATTTTTTCTAAATGTGTATCACTCGAGCTCAAATTTAGCTCCAAACTTAGCTAATTAGCAAATTAAGTTGTAAAAAAAATGTAATTAAAATGATATTGATCTATTCCTTCAACGGAAACAATAACTAAAAGCCTTATTCATTACCATAAATAAGTCATTAAATGTAATTTAGCAGCTGCATATTCTCCTTACATGAAACCATCGTATGCTACAGATCGAAAGGAGTAAATTTCTGACAGCATAAGATAAAATCATCGCAGATGAAAACAAACAGTATATTGATGAAAAACATCCTACTCTTCTTCTTATTTTTAATCCCCCTGGCGGTCCAAAGCCAAAGCAACAATGCGCCTTCATCCTACGATCCTCATGAAATTGCCATTACCGGATATCTCCAGACCCAATACCAGAGAGCACAATCCGAGGGCATTTCATCTTTTTCCGGTGGCGATTTTTCTAAAAACTCCCGTGACCGGTTTATCATCAGACGTGGCCGTCTGAAAATAGACAGAGTAGATAAATATTCCAGTATCGTGTTCCAGATCGATGCAACACAAAATGGAGTGCAATTGATGGACGCATTTATTCAGCTGTACCAACCTACTTCAAAAGCCCTTATTTTCACTGCCGGCTTATTTAACAGACCTTTTGGACATTCCATTGTTTATTCTTCCGGATTCAGAGATTTTCCTGAACGGGCCAGGATGTTCCAAACCTTAATGCCCAGGGAGAGAGATATTGGCGCCATGCTGAGTTACCACCCTAAAAATATTTATAAATTCATTACTGCCGACCTTGCCCTGGTGAGTGGCAGCGGGTATGCAGCCCGTGATTATGATTCAAAAAAGGATGTGATCGGCAATATTGCCTTCAAATTTGACAGCCTGGCCAACAAAAAATTTCATCTCGGTTTTGGTGGATCTATATATAAAGGCACGGTACGAAACGATACAGAAAACTATTATACTTTTGACGGAAACAGCTATATCAGCAACACCAATATATCCAATGTAGGCTACAACGCAAAAAGAGATTATTTTGGCGGAAACCTGCAGTTACAATACGACAACACTTTTGGAAAAACCATTTTTAAAGCAGAATATGTTGCAGGAACTCAACCAGGCGTCGCAGCATCCACCAGTATTACAGGTCCACTGGCCAGCCAGAGTTTCTCCGCACAACCAGCCACAGACTTATACCTGCGCCCATTCATGGGATATTATCTTTGGTTTACACAGCAAATATCCCAGACCAAATTCACTGCATTGCTGGCTTATGATGTCTATGACCCTAACCGAAAGCTAAAAGAGAGTGATATTGGTTTAAACAACGGTTCAACTGCAGGAGACATCAAATACAGCACTCTTGGTTATGGTTGTACTTACGTCCTTAATTCCAGGGTAAAAATAACCCTCTACAATGAACACGTAGTGAACGATCCGACTAAATTAACCGGTTATACCGAAGACCTGAAAGACGATGTCTTTACAGCAAGGCTCCAATATCGCTGGTAAATTATTTACATTTATAAAATTCATATCTAAGATACATGA
>NZ_QAIL01000476.1 GCF_003061025.1 Pedobacter sp. HMWF019
AAACAATACTGATCAACAAATTGTATATTATGTACTATGAAATCGTATCACATTGAATTTTATCAGAACATACCAGTAAACCTGAAACAAGCCTGGGATTTTTTCTCCTCGCCTCTGAATTTGCAAAAGATTACTCCCTCCGACATGAGGTTTAAGGTAACCTCTCCAATTAAAGAAAATCAGAAAATGTACCCAGGGATGATCATCACCTATAAAATATCGCCAATATCAGGTCTACGGTTAAACTGGATGACAGAAATCACCCATATGAAAGAGGAGAGCTACTTTATTGACGAACAACGCTTCGGTCCATATAAATTCTGGCACCACCAGCACCATTTTAAACCTATAGATGGAGGGATCATAATGCATGATATACTGACTTACAGCCTGCCACTCGGCATTTTAGGCCAAATAGCCAATTCAGTATTTGTCGCAAATAAACTGCAGCAAATCTTCATTTACAGAAAAGAAAAAATAAAAGAATTATTCGGAGAACTTTAAATAGAACTAAAGGTTGTATGCAGATCCTTGTACTACCCCTCTACGTTCAATTTCCTTATCTATATAGGTTTGAATCGCAGACTTGTTTAACCCCCAGTTGGGCGCAATAAGAAGATCCCAGTCTGAGATCCCAAACAAGCGCTGAATTACAATATCAGGACGCAGAAGTGGAATAAGTTTACACAAGAGATCTGTATATTCTTCCAAAGAAAAAAGCTTAAAAGGTTGTTTTTTATATTTCACACCCATAATTGAACCTTCAACAATATGAAGATGATGAAATTTCACAAATTTTATTTGAGGAAAGCGATTGATTTCATGAATATAACCCAACATCATCTCTTCTGTTTCCCAGGGAAAACCAAAGATGGTATGAACACACAGATCCAGCTTGGTCCCCTCCAGCAGCTTAACCGCCTCGACAAATTCGCCATGACTACAACCTCTGTTGATTTGCTCCAGAGTTTCATCGTAGATAGACTCCATCCCCATTTCAAGATCTACATCAAAACGATCCGTATAACTCTCTAAAAGAGCTACCTTTTCTGCATCTATGCAATCCGGTCTTGTACCCACAGCAAAACCAACCACATCTTCAGTATTAATAGACAAAGCCTCATCATACATCATTTTAAGATAATGTACTGGTGCATAAGTATTGGTATTGGGCTGAAAATAAACAATAAACTTATCCGCTTTATAAAATCCCTTACCACGCTCCATACCTTGTTCCAACTGTTCACGAATGGTAGGCAACCTACGGGATAGTTCCGGCGTAAAAGAATCCACATTACAATAAGTACAACCGCCATAGCCTTTACTGCCATCACGGTTCGGGCAAGTAAAACCACCATCAACAATCACTTTAAATACACGCTGACCAGCATACTTCTCTTTAAGATGCGTGCCGTAGTTGTTATATCCTTTTATCCCTAAATCCAGTGGAGTTCCCAATTGCTTTTTTTTCTGCAAAAATACACATTAATTTCTAAAACCGATTCGTAGAGATCAGTGTTTCTATAGCCTGACGATAGGCATCACCAAGCGGCAATTCTTTTTCACCTATAAAAACAGCATTCTTTTTAATTGCAGAGATACTCTTATTGTTTACAATAAATGATTTATGAATGCGAATAAAATCAGGAGGCAACTGACTTTCAAGGCTTTTAAAACTGATGCGAACCACAACCGGCTTTGGGCTACTCTTCAAATGAATCTGAACATAATCCTTCAGCCCTTCAATATAGAGCACATCATCTAAAACAACTTTAAGCAAGCTGTAACCTATATTAACAAAAATATAATTAGCTGATTTCTCCCCAGACAAATAATGCTGATGCCTTAAATCAAAAAGATCTTTTGCCTTGTTACAAGCTTTCATAAAACGCTCTATAGAAACCGGCTTCATTAAATAATCCACAACGTCCAGAGCAAAACCATCCAGTGCGTACTGTTTATAAGCTGTAACCAGAATCACCATAGGACGCTTTACCAGGCTTTCAATAAATTGAAGACCGGTAATTCCAGGCATTTGTATATCAATAAACACAAGATCAATTTCGTTTTCCTGCAACACTTTATTCGCAGAAAAAGCATCCTCACAAGTAGCCAGCAAATTCAAAAATGGTATTTTACTGATATTATCAGCCAATAGATTTAGAGCCAATGGCTCATCGTCAACAGCAATACAATTTATCATACGCTCAATTTTAACCATAAATTCACCTTAAACCAGTCTTTCTCTTTCTTTATTGTCAAGCTATGGTTATTTCCATATAATAAATTCAGTCTCCGGCTTACATTAACAAGCCCAATACCAGAAGACCGGTCTTTTGCCTCACCTTCTGCAGAACTGTATTTATTTACAACTGAAAAATTCAAATTCTTTTCATCTGTACTTAACTTAATGCTGATCTGTGGATCTTCTATCAGTCCTACCCCATGTTTAAAAGCATTTTCAACAAAAGGAATCAGCAACATCGGCTCAATCTCCTGATAATCGCTAAATAAATTAATCTCCACACTCAGCTTCACTTTCTTTCCAAATCTTTGTTTCTGAAGGTCGATATAGGAATTGAGATATTCTTTCTCCGTTCCAAGAGAAACTTTCTCCTCATCCGTTTCATAAAGCATATATTGCATTAAACCAGAAAGCTTCATCACCGTAGGTTCCAGTTCCGTACTTTTTAACCTCACCAGCGCTACAATATTATTCAAAATATTAAATATAAAATGTGGACTGATTTGAGACCGCAAAAAAGACAATTCCGTTTTCATCGTTTCCTTATCTCTTTCCAGGTCCTTCTTCTCCATTTTAATCCGGTCCGAAACCATAATAAATGTTGTACTTCCAGCGATAGTAAGCAAAAACGCAGGCAAATTAAACCAACCAGCCCTGGCCCAGTTAAACTCCATCTCCTGGATAAGGATCTTGAAAAGCACAAAATGAACACAAAGTATCAGACCATAAAGCAAAATAATACTACCAGCGTACAAGAGATATTTTCGCCTGTAAAACAAATTCTGGATCAGCACAAAACTATTGAGGTAGAAAATTGCAATCAGAAAAAAATAACTGATAAAGTTGAGTTTAAAGAACTGAGTTTCTTCTTCCGGACTTAAACGGTGTGGTGGCGTACCTCGGTTAGAATTCACGATATAAGGCAAAATCATCAAGACCAACCAAACCAAAACATGCAGCGCTATCTTAATACGTTTATCGGAGAAGTTCAGCACCATTTCTCTTTTCCCTGTTTTTAACATAGCTAAGTTATTATTTTCATCGCTTAATAAACAACTACCCTTACTCATACCTCAAGGCCTCAATCGGATCTAAACGGCTCGCTTTTTGCGCCGGATAATAACCAAAAAAGATACCTGTGACCCCACAAACAACAAAAGAAATAACAATGGACGACTGAGAAATTAAAATAGGCCAGTGCAGAAAATAAGAAATTGTATAGGCAGAAGTAACTCCAAGAACAACTCCAAGCACCCCGCCGGTAATACTAATCATTACTGCCTCAATCAAAAATTGCATTAGAATATCTTTCCCCCTTGCCCCAATAGACATCCTCAAGCCAATCTCCCTGGTTCTTTCCGTTACAGACACATACATAATATTCATGATCCCAATTCCACCAATCAGCAAAGATATCCCCGCAATAGCAGTAAGCAAAACCGTAAGCATGCTACTGGTCGAACTGATTGTGGAAATGAGTTCCGCCTGCGTACGTACCTGAAAATCATCATCCTGCGACGGCAGCAACTTATGACTTGCCCTCACAGCTGCAGTAATTTCCTGAGTGGCTGCATCACTTGCTGCTTCAGAAACGGCAGAGGCATAGATCGACTGTAAATAATTCGTTGCAGTTATCCTGTTCTGTACAGTTGTATAAGGCGCAAGAATGATATCATCCTGATCCTGGCCAAAATTACTTTGCCCCTTAGGTACCAGGGTCCCAATCACCTGGAACGGAATGCTTTTGAAGCGAATGATTTGACCAATAGGATTACTACCATCCGGAAAGAGATTATCTATTACCGTTTTACCCAATAAACAAACTTTTGCAGACTTCTTCACATCGTTATCCGAAAACATAATTCCATCAAGCAAAACAAGTTGCCTGATATGCAAATAGTCTGGACTGATTCCCGTAATGCTAGTTGGCCAGTTATTCCCCCCTTTTATAGCCTGTCCGCTGGTTGAAACCACCGGCGACAAACCATTAATATTATCAGATTGAAGTCTTTTAATCGCTGCAATATCTTCGAGCTTTAAAGTTTGAATACTGCTTCCCGCCAACCTTACACTTCCCGGCGTATTGCTTTGAGGCATAACCGTAATCATATTAGAACCCATGCTAGACAAAGAGGCCTGGATGCTCTGTTTAGAACCCTGCCCAATAGCCATCATCGCAATTACCGCAGCTACCCCGATAATTACGCCAAGCATTGTTAAAAAGGCCCTAAGTTTATTTCTTTTCAATGCCCGGAAAGCAATCCTCAATAAATTTAAAATGCTCATCTTCTCAATTTAATAGTCGTCAGATTCTGGCAGAGAAGCCAGGGCCTCTTTTGCCGAACGCGGTTTTTCATTTATACTGTCCTTCTGCAGTTTACCATCCCTAAGCATAATCGTCCGGCTGCTAAAAGCAGCAATATCCGGCTCATGGGTAACAAAAACAATAGTTTTACCCTGCGCATTCAACTCCTGCATCAAGGCCATAATCTCATATGAGGTTCTGGTATCCAGATTTCCTGTCGCCTCATCGGCAAGTATCATTACCGGCTCATTTACCAATGCCCGGGCAATAGCTACACGCTGTTGCTGTCCGCCAGATAATTGACTGGGCGTATGATCAAACCGATCACTTAGTTTCACGGCATCTAGTGCTTTTATTGCCCGCTCCTTCCGTTCCTCCGCACTGACTTCTTTATTATAAAACAACGGAAGCTCCACATTCTCCAATGCACTGGTTCTGGGTAATAAATTATAGGCCTGAAATACGAAGCCAATTTTCCTGTTTCTAAGACCTGCCAACTCATCCCGGTTTAAACTCTTAACATCAATACCATCCAGCATATAGCTTCCATCAGAAGGTTTATCCAGACACCCCAGAATGTTCAGCAGTGTTGTTTTACCAGAACCACTGCTCCCCATAATAGTCACAAATTCGCCAGTATTGATCTCGAAGTCCAGTCCTTTTAATGCCCTCACGGTCATATCCCCCATCACAAACTCCCTTTTCAACTCATGCAGCTCTAAAATCTTCTTTGCCATTATCTTTTCTTGTTACCGCCCGGACGTTTTGGCATAAACGGACTGGACGCTCCAGTTCCGCTTGCAGCAGCACTTGATTTACCTACCACTTCACTACCCACCACCACTTCATCATTAGCCGTGATACCGCCCAACACCTCCACTTGCGTATTGTTATTAATACCTACTTTTATCTTCTTCTGCTCCAGTTTAAGATCACCAGTTTTTATCCAAACGTAACCCTCTATCGGCGATGATGGTTTCCTCTCCCTGTTTACCCACACCAGTTGATATTTCTTTAATGTTGTATCCGGAATGAATTTCAAGGCTTTTGCCGGCACCAGCATAGCATTATTCACCTCTTTAGCAAAAATGGTGATGTTGGCTGTCATACCAGGCTTAAGTTTCTTGTCGCTATTATCCGTATTAATGATTGTTGTATAAGTAACTACATTAGATGTGATTTTAGGACTCAAACGGATTTCCTTGATATTCCCGTTAAAAGTATTGTCCAGAAAGGCATCCACCGTAAATGTAGCCCGCTCTCCAATCTTAATATCACCTACATCGGCCTCATCCACTGATGCCTCCACCTGCATCTTTGTCAAATCCTTGGCAATACTGAATAACGTAGGCGTATTAAAACTTGCCGCTACGGTTTGACCTTCACTTACACTTCTGGAAAGCACCGTTCCATCAATCGGAGAATAAATGCTCGCCAGCGATAGATTCTTCTGCGCAGACATCAGCTGCGCTTTAATACTGTTCACCGAAGCTTTTGCCGAATTGTAAGTATACAATGCGTTATCGTAATCTGCTTTACTAATGGCACCTACCTTATATAATTGACTTTGCCTGCTAAAGTTACCTTCCTGAAAAACCAGCTGGCTTTGCGCACTGGCTAAAGTTCCTTTAAACTGATCTACTGAAGCCTGGAACAAAGTCTTATCCAGCTCTGCAAGTATTTGTCCTTTCTTAACCGTAGAATTGAAATCGGCATACATTTTCGAAATTGTACCCGATACCTGTGTACCAACCGTCACCGTATCCACTGGCTCTACCTTTCCAGTAGCCGTCACATTTTCGGAAATATAACCCATCTTTGGCTTCTCCGTTTCCAGCCTTACCACTTGTTCTTTTTCCCGGATTGCGAAATACCAAATAGCAAAAGCCAATACAACTATGCCTAAAATGATAAATATGCTTTTCTTCGTTTTCATTAGTTATTTGTTTATTCTGTGATTGGAACGCCTGTATAGAAATCATAGATCTTTGTATACAGATTAGCGGTGTACTTTGCCTGCACAAAAGCTTGTAAGGCCTGAATATAGAGGTTTTTCTGTTGCAGATATGCAACCGTATTATTTACGCCCAGACGCAGCTGTTCCGCAGAAATACGTAGCGATTCGCTGGTATAGACAAACTGTTCTTTTGCTGCATCGTACTGACTGTTGGCATTCTGCACATTAAGGTAAGCCATCTCCACAGCTTGCGTCAAGGTAGTTTTTGTATTCAACAAGGACAGCTTTGCCTCCTGAATCCCGATATTGGCTTTTGCCACATTGGTCCGGGTTACCTTTCTATCAAAAATCGGAATAGACAAAGTTAAACCCAAACCCTGATTAAACCCATTATTCAACTGATTGGGATAAGAACCGAAACTGGTGCTGTTATAACCAGAAGACAAGGAACCACCCAAACTCAGCACTGGTCTGATACTGGCCTTTGCCTTCTCCATTTCCGAAGTTTGGAGCTGAACATTCAACTCTCCACCCCGAACTTCCGGCCTGGTTTGCAGTGCCTTTTCCTGAGCGGTACCCAGATCCATTAATTTTTCATTGATCTTTGCAGTATCCGTTACAGCCACTTCAAAAGGAATTCTGGTGGGCAACTGCAACAATTGCTTCAAAGTAAGTATATTTTGCTGCAACTGATTCTGCGCAGTAACAAGTGTATAATTATCATTTGCCATTGCAGCTTTCAATTGCAAGAGGTCATTTTTTGCAATCGTCCCAATGGTAAACTGCTGGTCTCCCTGAGCAACCTGAGCCTTGCTGGTGTTCAACAGATCATTGAGATAAGTGATGTTCTCCCTGGTCAGTAAAATATTCAAATACGCCTGGGTAATCTGCAATGTAACGTCATTCTCTGCTGAAGCGACAGACAGATTAGCCACCTGCTGACTTAATTTTTTAGACCTGATGTCGTTGTTCAGATAGCCTCCATTTAAAAGAGTAATACTTGAGTTGACACCATAACCGCTTGAACTTTCAATTCCAGTATTATAATTCGCAGCGTTCTGGGTTACACTCGCCGTTAGATTTGGCAACTTAGCCGCCTTTGAAGCAATGAGATCCTGTTCAGCAGATTTAGAACTGAGTTTCAAATTGTTGATGGTAATATTGTTCTTTTTTGCATAATTAATGCAAGCTTTCAAATTCCAGGTCTTAGGCAAGTCCTGATATAAAGAATCCTGTGCATATGCCACATTTCCTCCCAAGAAAAATAAAGCAAAACACAGGAGCAGGACGACGTTTCTTAACAAAATTTTCATCAGTATAGAATTTGTTTTTTATCGGTAATGAAGCTTCGATGTGCTACCAAATTTATTCATTTCGATTTGAGTATGCTGCACATGATGGTTTCATAGGGCCTTTCTGTTTACCTCAAATTTATTTATAAATCACCAATCAGATTTTAAAATGAGACGAAATGAAATACCCCTGGGATCAACCCCCTTATAAATGCGACAAGTACCAATCCTCTATTTAATGAGGATAACAAAATCCGTTTGACCTTGTTTGATGGTCTTCAGAAAAAAATCAAACCCATGATTGACCAGAATTTCTCTTACCAGTGTAAGCCCTATGCCTTGTCCATCTTTCTTTGTACTGAAAAAGGGGCTAAAGAGCTGTTCATTATGTATTTCAGAAATCCCCTTTCCATTGTCAGAAATAACAAGCCGTCCTTCCTTTAGCACAAAGCGAATTACCCCCTCTCTCTCCATAGCCTCCAAGGCGTTTTTTACAACATTGATCATAACCTGCTCCATTTGCTGCAAATCAGCAAGAATAAAAAAAGGATCCTCTGGCAAAATAAACTCAAAAGTTACATTTGCCTCTGCTGCTTTTATTTCCATCAAGGCAGCTACAGCATAAATCAGAGCAACAAGATCCATCTTTCTCCTGTTAACCGGAGAAAGCTTCACCAGGTCTGCAAAATTCCTCATGAACAGGTTAAGGTTCTGATTTCTTTGCACGGCCACCTCCAATGCATTCCTAAGAGCCTCCTGATCCCCATGTTCCCAAAGCTTTTTGGTTTGCAGAGATAAATTCAAAATCGAATTGACTGGTCCAATCGTATTGTTCACTTCATGGGCCATCATTCGGATTACCTTTTCATACACCCCCTTCTCTGCTTCAAAAATCTCTGAAGTCACCTCTTCAATCATTAAGAAAAAGCGGGCAAATCCCCGGTCTATAAAATGAGATTTCTGAAGCTTATACGCTCTTAACCCATTGGGACGTATCAATTTAGTTCCACCGGCTTTAAGTTCGTTTGCCAAGGCAGTCACTTCCTCTATTTGTGTTCCCAGCATCGATAATGCTTTAGGATTAACCAATTTCACCTGATGATCGTAATCCAGAATAATAATTCCCGTTGGAGAAGTCTGAATGAGTTTCTCCAGGAAAAAATGTTGCTCCTCCTGTTTAATACGCTCTGCTCTCAATTCATCCATCATTTGATTATACACTTCAATCAGCTCATCCATTTCACGTTTGCCTGTAGGCAGAAACTTTACGTTAAAATCCCTGTCCTTAATTGCGTTTATCCCTTCTTTTAAATGGTTCAGCGGACTGATCAATTGCCTGTACAAACTCCAGGAAAGAACCCCTGACCCAACAATAAAGACCTCTGCCAAAATAAACAAGACTTTATTTTTTTCAAACACCAAATATGTCAGCACCAGGCAAACCAGATGCAAAACAGAGATAAAGAGAATATACTTAGTGCTCAGTTTCATCAAATGGAATTTGATATTTCTCCAGTCTGCGATACAAGGCATTTCTGGTAATACCTAAAGATGCTGCAGCCCTTGTTATGCGGTTCTTATGAAAACTCATTGCACGTTTAACCATTTCTATCTCCATTTGTTCTAAAGTCATAGCCCCCACATCCGGAAGCAAGGCAGTTCCTTTCTGGGTGGGCGACTGGTCCAATTGATTTTTAAAATCATCTATCTCCAGTATGTCCTTTTTACTAATCAGAATAGAACGCTCCACCAAATTTTTCAATTGACGGATATTACCTGGCAACTCCAGTTTTTGTAACCATTTCATCGCTTCAGGCGTTACAGACAATGCAGGTCTATTGTAAATTTCTCTCAGATTATGAATAAAGAACCTAACCAGCAGTGGAATATCGCCAGGACGCTCACGAAGAGAAGGCAGATGTATTGTGATCAGATTAATACGGTACAGCAAATCCTCTCTAAAAAGCCCAGAACCAACCATATTGTTCAAGTTTCTATTCGTTGCACAAACAACCCTGGTATCCACTACTTTGGTTTTGCTGCTGCCCAGCACCTCATAAGTCCTGTCCTGCAGTACCCTAAGCAATTTCACCTGGCTGCTGGCTTCCAGATCACCAATTTCATCAAGAAAGATGGTTCCTTTATTCGCCATTTCAAACCGGCCTATCCTATCATAACGGGCATCAGTAAAAGCTCCACGCATATGCCCAAACATTTCGCTTTCAAACAAAGAAGATGAAATGCCACCTAGGTTTACTTTAACAAATGCCCGGTTTCGTCTCCAACTGTTTTCATGAATCGCTTCAGCAATCAACTCTTTTCCAGTACCACTCTCTCCGGTAATCAGTATAGACGCATCCGTACGGGCTACCCTCCCAATGGTATCCATAATCTCCAACATTTTTGGGTCTTCTCCGATGATCTGTTGAAATGCATACTGCTTATCCAACTGCCTGCGATCCCGATGTACAGGTGCCTGGCTATGAAGTTCCATCAGTGTTTTCACTGATTGTAAAATATGATCGTTGTTCCAGGGCTTATTGATAAAATCATTCGCCCCCAGCTTCATTCCCCGCACTGCAAGCTCAATACTTCCCCAGCCTGTAATTAAAATAACCGGCAAACTATTACTGATCTTTCTGATTTGCATGAGTAAACTCATGCCCTCTTCACCCGAAGTACCGATAGAAAAATTAAGATCCAGTAAAATCAGATCGGGTTGGCGCTTATGTATAACACGAAGAGCTTCACCAACCTCATCAACCGCCACAACCTCATAGCCAGAGCTTTTAAGCAGCAGCAGCAAAGAAGTTCTTACGGCTATATCATCATCAACAATTAATATCATGGGCAAATCAGCTATTGCGGTATAAATTTATAAAGTAAATTCGTTTATCTCTAATCTATTCCTCGTGCAACGCAACTGCAGGATGTATCGCCGCAGCCTGTTTCCCAGGATAAAGTGCACATACAAAAACCAATATATAAATAAATGCGATTGACAGGAGTATAGCTACAGCATAAACCACTGAAGGTACATTAAACACATTCATGATCGGAAACTGTAGTGCAAAGAAACATCCAACGGCTAAAGACATGGTTGCCAGGATCAACGATTCACTGACCAACTGACCGGACACAGAATTTCCAGAAGCCCCCAGTGCCCTTCGCAAACCGATTTCACTTCTTCGCTGATTGATATTGTACCAGAGTACGCCAAATAGCCCAAGCGCCACATTAATGATCAGGAAACTGGCGATAATCATGAAAATGAGCATAGGAATTATCGTTTGCTCATTTTTAGCATCTCTCATTTCCGAAAGATGCTGAATTTCTATACTTGAATTCTTCAGTCTGTTGGCCATAAACTTATATAAAGAACTTTCGAAACTCGCATTGGCCTCCGGTCTCACTTTAACAAGAAGAGTATTAGTATACTTTAAATAACCGGAATCCAAAGGATTGAACATCGCATAGCCTGCTGGCCAGAAATCTCCATTAGCTTTAAAATCCTGCACCACACCAATGATTCTCAACTTACCTTTATCATCATAATCGCCAACAGATTTGCCTATTGCCTGGCCCTTTCCAAAAATCTCCTTCCTCAAAGATTCATTAATAATGATGGGCCTATTCCTCGCCACTTTATCTTCCGGATTAAACCAGCGGCCTTCTATCAGTGTCATTTTCCATACCTTATTATAATCATCCCCAACCATATAATTATTAACATTATTGACCTTTTTGCCGGCTGGTGATAATCCTGTAGTCATGATACTGTTGGAATATGGAAAATTATTACTGGTATAACTCACTGCTTCCACCATTGGCATTGATTTTAGAGATTTCTTCAGGTTCTCATAAAAAATCACCAGTGAATCCATATTTTTTGTTTGCTGATCGCGGTTATAGTTAATAGCCCATACCCGATCATACGCTAAACCCATCGGTTTTCTATAATTC
>NZ_QAIL01000477.1 GCF_003061025.1 Pedobacter sp. HMWF019
TTTTAGAAGAGCCTCATTTATGTGAGTTACTCTAAAGATCTTCAGTTGTTTACCTTATTTTTTCAAATAAAAAATCGTATATTGATCTAACCAAAAATAGATGCTATGAACGTATTTGAAAAGATTCAGAATTGGGGCGATCGGAATCACCCAACCTGGTTAGATTACATCAGAATTGCTTTAGGTATTACCTTGATTTGGAAAGGTGTTTCTTTCGCTGTAAACCTGCATGCATTTACGCGTTTAATGGAAGATACTCAGCTTGGCGCTGCTTTAAGTATCAGTTTATTGGCACATTTGATTATTGTGCTGCACATTATTGGAGGGCTTCTTATAGCATTGGGTACACACACCAGAATGTTTTGTTTGCTTAATTTGCCGGTTCTGCTGGTTGCTGTTTTCTTTGTGAACCTTCCTCAGAATATCTTTGCGCCTTATTCCGAATTCTGGTTTTCGTGCGCTGTGCTTCTGGGGCTCATTTGTTTCCTGATAGAGGGAGATGGTGTTTTATCCATTGAGGGCAGAAAGAAAGAGAAAGCATCTGCGTGATGCTTTATTGGTTTTTCTATAAATAGCCATCGGGATACTCCCCGTGCACGCTTACATATGCTCTGACCATTTCGCAGGGCACCATACATTCTGCTGCAGACTGCAGGTTTCTTTGGTACTGTAGTTCTTGTGTTTGCTGGTTTATGCTCATTTCTTTGAGCAGGGCTTCTTCGGGATTATATTCTTCAATGGATTCTGCTTTTTTCTGTTCCAGCAGGGTTTGTTCCAGGCAATCAATAAAACTATCAAATTCTGGCCAGGATCTTTCGTAATAAAAGCTGAGCTGGAGTTCTTTTATCTTCTGGAATACGAAGCAATAGAAGGGGGCTAGGTCAATGTCTTTATTGTAAATGTAGCGGTCAAAAAGGTCTTCTTCGTTGAATTGGAAGCCGTTAAATATGGATAGTCTGTTGGCTGCTTTGAGAAAGTATTCGTTAAAGTAATTCTGAAAGACGACGCCGTGGTCAAGTCCTTTTTTATCGTAAATAACATGGTATTTGGAGAATATGGGCACCATAACCATGGCCGTTAATGATAGGATCTCTGCGGGTAGGTTGGGTTGAGCGGGTTTATAGGTTTTCTTGAAATTGGCAAAGGAGATTTTTGGTGTATATACTGGTTTTCTTGACCAAAATGCAGACCATTTGTATTGGGTGATGCGTAGGGTTCTGTACTTGATGTAATCTGTTTCCAGATTGCCATAAAGGATCTGGTGATATATCGAGTTTTCAAATCCCTCCGGAGCAATTTCCTGCAGCAGTTCGGGTAGCGTTGCTAGTATTTTTTTGAGAAGAAAAATAGTTGCTCTTTTACCTGCGGGTTTATATTGGTCTTTTTTCATCGAGGTGGCGTTTAAACAAATTTAATGAACTATTCTGTATTCTTTTAATTTAATTTTTAGCTGAAATTTTGAATGGTTTATTCGTGAAACTATATTT
>NZ_QAIL01000478.1 GCF_003061025.1 Pedobacter sp. HMWF019
GTGTACAGGAGAAAAGCAATCTGTTGCTTACCCTGCAGAAATTGAATAAACTAACTTTAGCATATACAAGTACTACAGATGATGATAAACAAAAAGATAAATAAGGTAGCAGTTTTGGGCTCAGGTATCATGGGTTCACGTATTGCCTGTCACTTTGCGAATATAGGTGTAGAGGTATTGTTGTTGGATATTGTACCAAAGGAAGGACCCCGGAATGGTATCGTGGATGCGGCTTTACAAACGGCAGTTAAAACGAATCCTTCTCCGGTTTATTCTAAAAGTGTTTTGAGCAGGATTACTACGGGTAATTTTGAAGATGATATGGCTAAGATAGCCGGTTGCGACTGGATTATAGAGGTCGTTGTTGAAAATATTGATATTAAGAAAAAGGTTTTTGATCAGGTGGAGCAGCACCGCAAGCCTGGCACCCTGGTGACTTCAAATACTTCTGGTATTCCAATTCATTTAATGGCAGAAGGAAGGTCTGATGACTTTAAAGCTAATTTTTGTGGTTCCCACTTCTTTAATCCGCCAAGATACCTGCGTTTACTGGAAATCATTCCTACAGCGCAGACTAAACCGGAGATAGTGGATTTTCTGATGCATTACGGGGATAAGTTTCTTGGCAAAACCACGGTGCTTTGTAAAGATACTCCCGCATTTATTGCCAATAGGGTAGGTGTCTATTCCATTATGGCATTGTTGCACCTGGTAGAGAAAATGGACCTTACGGTAGAGGAAGTGGATAAGTTTACCGGCCCCGCACTGGGCAGACCTAAATCGGCTACTTTCCGGACCACCGATGTGGTTGGATTGGATACTATGGTTAAGGTGGCAAAAGGCTTGTACGACAACTGTCCTGAAGATAAGGCGCATGATTTATTTAAGTTGCCTGCTTATGTGGAGAAAATGGATTCCAATAAATGGCTGGGCGATAAAACAGGTCAGGGCTTTTATAAAAAAACTAAAAATGCAGAGGGCAAAACAGAGATCCTGGCGCTGGATCTTAAAACACTTGAATATCGTCCTCAGCAAAAGGTTAAATCTGCAACATTAGATTTAACCAAACCGATTGAAAATGTAAAGGACCGCATGAAAGTTTTTGTCGCGGGCAAAGATAAGGCTGCAGAACTCTTCAGAGCTTCTTCTTTTGGTTTGTTTGAATATGTGTCTGACCGGATTCCTGAAATTTCTGACGAATTATACCGGATAGATGATGCCATGAGGGCTGGTTTTGGATGGGATTTAGGGCCTTTTGAAATTTGGGATGCTGTAGGTGTGCAAGCTGGACTTGAGGGGATGAAAACGTATGGACATCAGGCAGCGGCCTGGGTACAGGAAATGCTGGCTGCGGGACATGATTCTTTCTATAAAGTAGAGGATGGCATAAAGAAATATTATGATATTCCGTCTAAATCTTATAAAGCTGTGCCTGGTGCTGAAGCTTTTATTATTCTGGACAATTTGCGTGCAAACAAAACCATATGGAAGAATTCCGGGGCTTCGATCATCGATCTGGGCGATGGTATCCTGAATGTGGAGTTTCATTCAAAAATGAATACCATTGGAGGAGATACTTTGCAGGCGATTAATAAAGCAATTGATTTGGCTGAGAAGGAATATAGGGGACTGGTTATTGGTAACGATGGGGCAAATTTCTCTGCCGGGGCCAATGTTGGAATGATCTTTATGATGGCTGTAGAGCAAGAGTGGGAAGAGTTGAACCTGGCGATCAGGACTTTCCAGAATACATCTATGCGTATTCGTTATTCTTCTATCCCTGTGGTAGTGGCCCCGCATAATTTAACACTGGGCGGTGGATGCGAATTCAGTTTGCATGCAGATCATGTGCAGCTCAACGCAGAGACTTATATGGGACTGGTAGAGTTTGGAGTGGGTGTGATCCCTGGCGGAGGCGGAACAAAAGAGTTTGCCCTGCGTGCTTCTGATGAGTATAGGGAAGATCAGATTGTGCAAAATGTATTGAAAGATCGTTTTCTGACCATTGGGATGGCGAAAGTATCTACTTCTGCAGTAGAGGCTTTTGAACTGGGTTATTTGCAAAAAGGTAAATATTCTATCAGTATGAACAGGAGCCGTTTAATTGCTGATGCCAAAGCTAAGGCTATTGAATTGGCTGAGGCGGGTTATACGCAGCCCGTAAGACGGAAAGACATTAAGGTTTTGGGAAAACAAGGCCTGGGGATTGTATATGCGGGTGCAAATACAATGTATTCCGGGCATTATATTTCCGAACACGATAAAAAAATCTCGGAGAAATTAGGCTGGGTAATGTGCGGTGGGGATTTGTCTTCACCAACAGAGGTTACAGAGCAGTATCTGCTGGACCTGGAAAGGGAAGTGTTCTTGTCGCTTTGTGGAGAACGCAAAACTTTGGAACGGATACAGAGTATCGTAACTAAGGGAAAACCGCTAAGAAACTAATTAAGACCATTAAAAAGACATAGACATGCAGGAAGCATATATTATAGCAGGATATCGTACAGCTGTGGGCAAGGCCCCTCGCGGTGTATTTCGTTTTACAAGGGCAGATGATCTGGCTGCTGAGGTAATAAGGCATCTGGTGGCTTCGGTGCCTAACCTGGATAAAGAGCAAATTGATGATGTGATTGTAGGCAATGCCACGCCGGAGGCGGAGCAAGGATTGAACGTGGGGAGAATGATTTCCCTGATGGGCCTGGATACGGATAAGGTACCAGGTGTTACCGTAAACAGGTATTGTGCATCAGGACTGGAAACTATTGCAACAGCAGTGGCTAAGATCAGAAGTGGTATGGCAGATTGTATCGTTGCCGGCGGAGTAGAAGTGATGTCGGGTATGCCTTTTGGTGGCTGGAAAGTAGTGCCCAATCCTGAGGTGGCAAAGAACAACCCGGATTGGTACTGGGGAATGGGTTTAACTGCAGAGGCAGTAGCTAAAGAGTATAAAGTGAGCCGGGAAGACCAGGATGAGTTTTCTTATCATTCACACCAGAAAGCTGTAGAAGCGATTAAAAATGGGCACTTGAAAGACGGTGTTTTACCCATTACGGTGCATGAAAATTACTTGGATGCCAATCTTAAAAAACAAAGCAGGGAGTATGTAGTTGATACAGATGAGGGGCCAAGAGCAGATACGTCTATAGAAAAACTGGCCAAATTGAAGCCTGTTTTTGCTGCAGATGGCTGTATCACGGCAGGAAATTCTTCCCAGACCTCTGATGGTGCTGCATTTGTACTGGTGGTTTCGGAAAGTAAGCTGAAAGAACTGGGGGTTGCTCCTATTGCACGCCTGGTGAGTTATGGTGTTGCAGGAGTGCCACCGAGGATAATGGGAATAGGACCAATTTATGCCATTCCAAAAGCCTTGAAACAGGCGGGTATGAAGCTGGAAGAACTGGATCTGATTGAACTGAATGAGGCTTTTGCATCACAGTCTCTGGCTGTGGTGAGGGAACTGGGGATCAATACCGATATTTTGAACGTGAATGGTGGGGCTATTGCTTTAGGGCATCCGCTGGGTTGTACGGGTGCAAAATTGTCTGTACAGTTGTTCAACGAGCTGAAAAGAAGGAATAAGAAATATGGCATGGTAACCATGTGTGTAGGCAGTGGCCAAGGTGCTGCAGGTATTTTTGAATTATTATAAAAAAACAGATCTGATCATTTTTAACGATCCGCAAGGAGGTAAGTATTATGGAAACTACAGATAAAAAAACGATAAAAGGTGGCGAATTTCTAATTAAAGACACCACTTATCAGGAGGTTTTTATTCCTGAAGAATTTGATGAAGAACAACGAATGATTGCTCAGACCTGCCGTGATTTCCTGGCGGCAGAGGTTTACCCCAATCTGGATCGGATTGACAAGTTGGAGGAAGGTTTGATGCCTTCTTTGCTGACTAAAGCAGGTGAACTGGGTATCCTTGGGGTTTCTATTCCGGAGGAATACGGAGGCTTCGGTAAAAACTTCAATACGTCTATGCTGGTTGCAGATGTGATTGGTGCCGGACATTCTTTTGCGGTAGCTTTATCTGCACATACAGGTATTGGTACTTTGCCGATTTTGTATTACGGAAACGAAGAACAGAAAGCGAAGTATATCCCTAAACTGGGAACTGGTGAATGGAAAGCGGCTTATTGTTTAACCGAGCCAAATTCAGGATCTGATGCGAACTCCGGAAAGACAAAAGCGAAGCTGAGCGCAGATGGTAAACATTACATCATCAACGGACAGAAAATGTGGATCACCAATGGTGGTTTTGCTGATGTATTTATTGTCTTTGCGAAGATTGATGATGATGCGAATTTAACTGCTTTTATTGTAGAGCGGGAATTTGGCGGAGTGACTATGAATCCTGAAGAGCACAAAATGGGGATCAAAGGTTCTTCTACCAGACAGGTGTTCTTTAATGATTGTCCGGTACCGGTAGAGAATATGTTATCTGAACGTCAGAACGGGTTTAAGATTGCTGTAAATATTCTGAATATTGGCCGTATTAAATTGGCCGCAGCGGCAATTGGAGCTTCCAAATCGGTGATTGATACTGCAGTAAATTACGCTAATGAACGGGTTCAGTTTGAACGTCCGATTTCAAAATACGGAGCGATAAGGTATAAGCTTGCTGAAATGGCCACTAAAGTATATGCTGTAGAATCTGCAAATTATCGTGCAGGTCAGAATATTGATGATGCTTATGAAGCTTTGGTGGCTGGTGGAATGGATGCCAGCAAAGCCAAACTGAAATCAACAGAACAGTTCGCGGTAGAGTGCGCTATTTTGAAGGTATGGGGGTCTGAGGCACTGGATTATGTAGTAGATGAAGGTGTTCAGATTTATGGAGGCATGGGTTTTTCTGCTGAGGCGCCTATGGACAGAGCTTACAGGGATGCCAGGATCAACAGAATCTTTGAGGGTACCAATGAGATCAACCGTTTACTGACGGTAGATATGATGCTGAAGCGCGCGATGAAAGGGGAGCTGGATTTGATGACGCCTGCAACTGCAGTAGCCGGAGAATTGATGTCTATCCCCGACTTTGGTGAGGAGGATACGACTTTATTTGCTGCAGAGAAAAAGATCATTAAGAACCTGAAGAAAGCAACCTTAATGGTGGCTGGTTCTGCAGTACAGAAACTTATGATGAGCCTGTCTAAAGAACAAGAGATTCTGATGAATATTGCAGACATGGCGAGTTATGTGTATGTAGCGGAATCAGCGATGCTGAGAACAGAAAAACTGGTGAGCCTGAGAGGAGAGGAGGCCTGCGTCGGACAACTGAATATGATGCGGATCTATTTTGTGGAAGCAGTAGATGCAGTTCAAAAAGCGGGCAAAGAGGCTTTGTGGTCTTTTGCAGAAGGTGACGAATTGAGAATGATGATGGTTGGATTGCGCAGGTTTACAAAAATGGAGTCGTTCAATGTAAAAGAATTACGTCAGAAAGTTGCGCAGGAATTGATTGCTGCCAATAAATATTGTTATTAATTATTCCCGTTTCGAATTATTCAGGCGTCTCCATATATTGGGACGCCTTTTTTTTGTATTGATTTGTTAAAAATGGTTAAAAATTGTTCTATCCCTAATAAAAGACTATTTTTGTGCATTATGTTAAAAAACAAGATTTTATTGGTTGCGGTTGCGTGTGCAATTATATTATCTTCCTGCAGTAAAGATATTCCTTATGATAGGAAGGCGCAGTTTACAATTGATTCGGGATTGATTGTGAATTATGTGAAAGACAATAAAATCACTGATGTAAAACTGAAAGATGGTGTATTCTATAAAATTGTCAGGGAAGGTACTGTTGATACGACTCCTGTTACCTTAAATGTGCCACTGGCTTTGTTTTATACCGGGCGTGTATTGGGAACGAAGCAGGCTTTTGATTCTACTGGAGTACAGACACCACGTGTGTTTATACTGGCTAATGTAATTAAAGGCTGGCAAATTGGTGTTCCCCTTATTAAGGGAGGTGGAGAAATACATTTGTTTATTCCATCTACGCTGGCTTATATTAACCGCCCCGTTGGCCCGATTCCTGCCAATTCAATCTTAGAATTTAATATTACCCTGAATGAAGTTAATCCTAAAACCCAAACTAATTAAGAATGCTTAAAAGACTATCAGCATCATATATACTGGCCATGGCTGGCCTTGTTGTTTTATTCGGTTCCTGTAAAAAAGAATACGAATCCATTCAGGACACGGATGATTCGAAGATACAGCAATTCATATCATCAAATAATCTGACAATGGTTAAGGATTCTACCGGGTTCTATTCGTCGGTTACAAACCCTGCTTCAGGAGATCTGCTGAAAAGTACGGATTCTGTATTGTACCACATCAGTCTGAAATCTATGCAGAGTGGCACGGTATATTATGCGGATGCTGCAAATGGAAATTACGGAACATTGGTTGGTTATACCAATAGTGTATCTATCTATACCGCTACCACTTCTACTGGAATTGCGATCGAGGGCATCCGAAGATCATTGTTGAAAGTTATTCCAGGTGGTACCTTAAGACTTTTGGTGCCATCTTATCTTGGTTTTGGGAATAATGGTTCTTCTACCTTAGGAGTGCCTTCCAATGAAGTTCTGGATGTCACAGTGACCACTTTCCCTTATAAGAAACAGAGTGACCTTGATGATAAAAAGATTACTGATTTTATCGCGGCAAAAGGCATTACGGGTGCTGTAAAAGATCCGGTGGGAATCTATTATGTAATTACAGATCCTGGTACCGGAACAGACGTTATTAACCTGGGAACAACCATTACCGCGAAATATACAGGAAGATATCTGGATGGGACAACATTTGACTCGAGTACAGACGGTACTTTTTCAACGGTATTAACTGGTGTGATCCAGGCTTGGGGCAGAACCATCCCGCGTATCCGAAAAGGAGGGAAAATAAGGATCATTACACCTTCCCGCTGGGCTTATGGAACTGCGGGATCTGTGAATTCCTCAACAGGTCTTTTAACGATTCCAAGAAATGCAGTTCTGGATTTTGATATTGAAGTTACAGATGTAGCCAACAACTAATTAAGATTTATCCAGGGCATCTTTAAATATCTTAAGGACGCGTGCTCTGGCAAAAGCATGTTCAACAATAGGTTGGACATGCTTTTTTGTTTTGTAAGCTGGTGCCCAACGGTAGATATAGGCCTGATCCGGGTCAAATTTTTTGGCTTGCAGTTCTGGATTAAATACCCTGAAATATGGAGCTGCGTCATTACCGCATCCACAAGCCCACTGCCATCCGCCGACATTACTGGCCATTTCATAATCGAGCAGTTTTTCTGCGAAATAAGCTTCTCCCCATCTCCAGTCGATCAGGAGGTGTTTGGTTAGAAAACTGGCTACAACCATCCTGACCCGATTGTGCATATAGCCGGTTTCATTGAGCTGTTTCATCCCGGCGTCTACAATGGGGTATCCGGTTTCACCCTGGCACCAGGCTTCGAACTCCTTTTCATTGTTTCGCCATTGGATCTGATCATAGGCGGGTTTAAATGCCGAATGTACCGTATGTGGAAAATGCCAGAGGATCATCATGTAAAATTCTCTCCAGGCCAACTCGGAAAGCCATTTGTCTGCCTTATGTGCTATGGCCTGCGATGCGGCATGGCGGATACTGATGGTTCCGAAACGCAAATGGAGGCCAATATGGGTGGTGGCGTCGTCTGCCGGAAAATCCCTGCGTTGCTCATAGTCCTGCAATTTCGAACTGAAATCTATTGGTGGGAATGGAATTGTAGTAAGAGAAAAACCAAGTTCGTCCAGTGTTGGAAGAGCCAGGGGGTCTGTTTTTAGGAAATTCCCAGAATACCGGTGTGTTGGATAAGCCTTCAAGTAAAAATTGTTCAATTTTTTGAACCACTGACGAAAGTAAGGCGTGAAAACGGTATAGGGTTTTTTATCGTCTTTAATGATTTCCTCTTTTTCAAAGATGACCTGATCTTTATAGGTTTTGAAACTGATCTCTTCTGAACTTAGATATTCTGCAAGCGCGTTGTCTCTTTCTATAGCATAAGGTTCATAATCATGATTGGCAAAGACGTATTTGACTCTATAGGAACGGAGTAGCTCAGGCCAGATTTTCTCCGGTTGTCCATGTTTGATCAGAATGGAGGAGTCCAATTGACGAAGTTCCGTAGAGAGTTTGCTTAAAGTTTGATGAATGAAGGATACCCTTGTATCTGTTTTATCCTGTAGTTTGTCTAAAATATGGGTGTCGAAAATGAAGAGTGGTAAAACGGGCAGACCGGTTTTTAAGGCATAGTATAATGCAGCGTTGTCTTCAAGACGTAGGTCCCTGCGCAACCAGCAAATGGATATTTCTTGTGTAATCATTCTTTATGGGTATGAGCTTCTATTTGTTGAATTGCTGCATAAGGCCCTAGGCGTGGTAAATGTTGTTTAGTGCATCATCCAGCTGGGTAAAGTTAAAAGTAAATCCATAATCAAGTAGTTTCTGAGCGGATGTATTGTTACTGATCAGTGCGACAGTACTCATCTCTCCTAAAATGGACTGTAATACTCCTTCGGGAACATGAATAGGCCAGACTGGTCTGTGTAATGATTTTGCAATGGATTTTGTAAGAGTTTTATTGGTTACCGGATAAGGGGCACAGGCATTGAAAGCACCCATCATCATCGGGTGTTCAATGGCAAACAGGTAGATGCTGATCATATCTTTTATATGGATCCAGGGAACCCATTGTTTTCCTGTGCCCAGCGGGGCGCCAACAAAAAAGCGAATGGGTTTGTCCATGGATGCAAGTCCTCCTGCGCCTTTTTTTAAGATAAATCCGGTTCTGAGTTTAACAATTCTCAGGCTTAGGGATTTTCCTTTGTCTACTGCGGCTTCCCATTGTGCACAGCATTCTGCGAGAAAGCCGTAGCCCTTTTCGCTTTGCTCGGTGAGTATTTCATCACCACAGTCTCCATAATAGCCTACGGCAGAGGCAGAGATGAAATCCTTTACCTGATTTGGGGTTTCTTTCATCGCTTTATAGAGAAGGTCGGTAGACAGCACCCGGCTGTCTATGATTTGCTGTTTTCGTTCCTTAGTCCATTTTTTGTCGGCTATGTTCTCTCCTGCAAGGTGTACTATGGTGTCGACTCCATCCAGACAGGATTGGTCTATTGTTTGTTTATATACGTCCCAGAGGTAAACTTTTATTTTTTTGGTTTTTACCGGCTTTCTGGACAATATGGAAACGCTGTGTCCGGTTTTTAACAGTGTTCTGATTAATTCTTTGCCAATCATTCCTGTGGCTCCAGTAATTAAGATGTGCTTTTTCATCGCGGTCTGATTTTAGCGTTCTAGAGCAGCTAAAGGTAACAACCTTTCATCAACCAAATAAGTTTTAGAAAAATAAGCTTACTGATTTTTTATATAAGCTTAGGGGAGGTGAGCCAGGCAGGGTTGATTAGTAAAGTTTGCTTCCAGTTGGAGTTTATGGAAGTAGTAGTTAAGCGTATTTTTTCTATAAAACTTTATTTTAACATTTTATGCACCATGCATGGATTGTCCTCAGTAAGCGCCTGGAAAAAATCAATGTACTCAGAGGAGGCCTCAGCTTTCGAAGCTTTCTGCGCAGCAACTGCGCAGAAAGCGTAGCCTCCGAAGAGTACATTGATTTTTTACGACAAGCTTAACCCATTATTTTTTACGACAAGCTTAACCCTTTTTGTTTTGTTAGTGTAAATATTACGTATGATGCTAGTTTTAAGAAGCGAAATCCTATATTTTTGTGAGTTATCTAACATATCTAGTTCTGTATTGATGAAATCCAAAAAAATATTAGTTTGGTTTAGGAATGATCTCCGGTTGCATGATAATGAAATGCTCGTAGAAGCCATTGCTAAGTCGGATAGTATTTTGCCTGTTTACTTTTTTGATCCGCGTTATTTTGAACCCACTCCACAGGGTACATTTAAATCCGGGGCGTTAAGAACAAAATTTCTAATTGAAAGTGTACAGGCCTTAAGGGTATCTTTTCAAAATCTTGGAGGTAATATTTTAATTTTAAAAGGAAAGCCAGAAGAGCTGTTGCCTGAACTGGTAGAACAATATGATATTGCCGAGGTATATCATCACCGGGAGGTCGGCCCTGAAGAGACGAAGATATCAGCCTATGTGGAAGACCGTTTATGGAAATTAAGAATTAACCTGAGACACTTTATAGGGCATACTTTATACAATAAAGAAGATTTGCCTTTTCCGATTAAGGATATCCCTGATGCTTTTACACAGTTTAAAAAGAAAACAGAACGCGATGCCATTGTAAAAGCATGTTTCCTGGCTCCTGAGGTAATTTCTTTTGAAGAAGCAGAAGACTGGGGACAAGTTCCTGCTCTGGAAGAACTGCTGCAGGAGATGTCTATAGATGAAACAGAACTATTCCCATCCATTTGCGGCGGTGAACCTGAAGGATTAAGGCATTTAAAACAATTACTGGAAGAAGGGTCTGATGTATATCAGAAAGTGCCGGCGAAACTGAGTGCCGGTAAACAAGGGTTTTCCTCCAAGCTTTCAGCATGGTTGTCTTTCGGCTGTTTGTCTCCCCGTATGGTGTATTGGCTGGTGAAAGATGCGGAAGATAAATATGGCTCGAATCCTAACTTTAACCAGGTTTTACTTGGCCTTTTATGGAGAGATTATTTCAGGTTTATGTTTAAAAAGCATGGAATGGATTTCTTTAACGATACCGTGCTGGAATTTGACCAGGCCCCGCTGACAGAAGGGGAAAGGGGAAGATGGTTGCAGTGGATGAAAGGTCAAACAGGGAATCCGCTTATTGATAAGTATATGGGAGAACTGAATCAAACTGGTTTTATTTCGCATTCAGCCCGTTTGCTTACCGCTACTTTTCTGATTCATGTCCTGAAGATCAATTGGGTAAGAGGTGCCACCTATTTTGAAGAAAGATTAATTGATTATTCTCCCGCCAGCAATTGGTGTAACTGGGCTATTGTGGCTGGGGGTGGTAAAGATCAAGGCTCTAAAAAAAACACTTTTGATCTGGACAAACAATTCAAATTGCTGAATGTCCAAATTTCCGATCTTCCTGGGGTACTCTAAAATTTTAATTGGCCTTTAAATGCATTGAAGGCCGATACTTCAATAAATCTTAAACAAAAATTGCATTTTAGACAAAGTTGTTTAACATTTGTTGTAAATATATTGTGAGAAAATTTTCAATAAGTGACATAGAGGGCCTGATTGGTATCAAGGCTCATACCATTCGTGCATGGGAAAGCAGGTATAATTTTGTGCCGCCGAAGAGA
This sequence comes from Pedobacter sp. HMWF019, assembly GCF_003061025.1. Taxonomy (GTDB): domain Bacteria; phylum Bacteroidota; class Bacteroidia; order Sphingobacteriales; family Sphingobacteriaceae; genus Pedobacter. Next base: position 11,304 of record NZ_QAIL01000478.1, read on the forward strand.
ACTGCTACGAATATCCGGTATTATGATGAAGAAGATCTAAAGATGCTTCTGAACATTGTTGCGCTGAATGAAAATGGCTATAAGATCAGTAAGATTGCAAGAATGAGTAAAAAACAGATCGCAGATCTGGTTACTCAACTCAAAAGGGACTGGAATAATGATGTCGTCCAGGTGCTTAATCTTTCTGATGCTACACTTAAATATGATGAAGTTGCCTTTTCCAATATCCTTGCTGGATGTATAAAGGAGATGGGTTTGATCAAAACCATGGACGAAGTGTTGTTCCCCTTTATGAAAAGGGTGGGTATGCTTTGGCAGACTGGAACAATAGACCCTTCTCACGAACATTTTGCCTCTAACCTGATTCGTGATCAGATCATTGTTTGTATTGACAAAATAAAGAAACCACATAAAGAGGAGCCAAAACGGTTTCTGCTTTTTCTTCCTGAGGCTGAAATGCATGAAACGGGTTTGCTCTTTGCCAGATACCTGTTGAAAAAGTGTGGCCATGATACCCTGTATCTAGGTTCTGAAATTCCATATGCTGATGTTAAAAAAGTTGTGGAATCTTATAAACCTGACTATGCTTTTATTGTAATGACTTCACTTAATCTTGGAAAGGATCTCAATAAAATCATTGAAAAAGTGATGAATCATTTAAACGTTCCGCTACTGGTTGGAGGAAGTTTAATCGCTGAATTTGACATTCTGGTAAAGGACCATCTTGTCCCGCTGAGAAATGTTTGTGATATGGTCGAATTTCTGGAAGAAATATAAAGAAGTTTGCCTGTTTTATAAGGTAAAATCCTAATTTTGCTACACTTATAGTAAATTCATAAATGATGGATAATTTATCTTATCTCAGCGGCGAAAATGCCGAATACATAGATTCCTTATATCAAGCTTATAAAGAAGATCCTGATGCTGTAGAGTTTGGATGGCAAAAATTTTTTGAAGGCTTTGACTTCGGAAGAGGGTCAGCAGGAGCCTCGGTAACAACAGAGACCCCGGAGCATTTCTTTAAAGAAGTTAACGTACTCAATCTCATCAATGGTTACAGAAACCGTGGCCACTTGTTTACCAAAACCAATCCTGTCCGGGAAAGACGCAAGCATTTGCCAACTCTGGATCTGGAAAATTTTGGCTTAAGTAAGGATGACCTGGATACGGTTTTTAATTCGGGGGTAGAAATTGGTATCGGTGCGGCTAAATTGAGTGATATTGTTGCTTTTCTCGAGCAAACTTATTGCCGGTCAATTGGTGCGGAATATAAATTTGTCCGGACACCTGAAGTATTAAGCTGGATTGAGAATAAAATGGAGAGTGCCCGTAATACGGCAAATTTCTCTATTGATGAGAAAAGAAGAATTTTAAAGAAATTAAACGAGGCCGTTAGTTTTGAGAATTTTTTAGGAACCAAATTCCTTGGGCAGAAGCGTTTCTCACTGGAAGGTGCTGAGGCTTTGATTCCTGCGCTGGACTCTGTGATTGAAAAAGGTTCTGAACTCGGTATTGAAGAGTTTGTAATTGGTATGGCGCACCGTGGCCGTCTCAATGTGCTGGCCAATATCATGCAGAAAACCTATAAGGATATTTTTGCTGAATTTGAGGGTAAAGGTTATAGTGCTGCTTCTCCATTTGGAGGGGATGTGAAATACCATTTGGGTTATTCAACCGATGTAACGACGAATGATGGAAAGAGTGTCCATTTAAGTCTTTGCCCTAACCCATCACACCTGGAAACAGTGAATGGTGTGGTAGAAGGGATGACCCGTTCTAAAATTGATTTTAAATATGCTGGTGATAACGCCAGAATAGCACCAATATTAATTCATGGTGATGCTTCGGTAGCCGGTCAGGGTATTGTTTATGAAGTGATCCAAATGGCAGGCTTAGACGGTTATAAAACCGGAGGAACCATCCACCTGGTGATCAACAATCAGATTGGTTTTACCACTAACTATAAAGATGGCCGCACCAGTACGTATTGTACAGATATTGCAAAAGTAACGCTTTCACCGGTTTTCCATGTGAATGGGGATGACGTTGAAGCACTTGTCTACGCAATTAATCTGGCAATGGAATATCGTCAGAGATATAGAAACGATGTTTTTATTGATATTTTATGCTACCGCAGGTTTGGGCACAATGAGTCTGATGAGCCTAAATTCACACAGCCACTGTTGTACAAAGCGATAGAAAAGCATGCCAACCCGCGTGACATCTATATCAAACAACTGATCAGCGAAGGCAAAATGGAGGCAAGTCTGGCAAAGGAAATGGAAAAAGAATTCCGTGGAATTTTACAGGAGAGACTGAATGAGGCTAAAGAAATTACGTCTACTTATCAGGATGTAAAGTTTGGAGGTGCATGGGCAGATATGCGTATTGCTACTGAAAAGGATTTTGAAACTTCACCTAATACTTCCGTGAAGAAATCTACTTTGCTGGAAATCGCGAAAAAAATAAGTACGCTGCCTTCTGATAAGCGCTTCTTTAAGAAAATTGAGAAGTTATTTGATGAACGAAGCAAAATGGCAAATACTACGCATGTATTTGATTGGGCGATGGGTGAACAACTGGCTTACGGTACGCTATTGGCGGAAGGTAAGCGGGTTCGTTTGAGTGGCCAGGATGTGGAGCGTGGAACATTTTCTCACCGTCATGCGGTATTGACACTTGAAGATTCTGAAGAGGAGTATATCCCGTTAGCCAATGTTTCTGATCAGCAGGCACCATTTGACATTTATAACTCACACTTGTCTGAATATGGTGTTTTGGGTTTTGAATATGGTTATGCCATGGCGAATCCAAATGCATTGACCATCTGGGAAGCGCAGTTTGGCGATTTCTTTAATGGTGCTCAGATTGTAGTGGATCAATATATTGCCAGTGCAGAAACAAAATGGCAGAGAGAAAATGGTTTGGTGATGCTGCTGCCTCATGGTTATGAAGGACAAGGTCCGGAGCACTCTTCTGCAAGGATTGAGCGTTTCATGGAGTTGTGTGCGGATTATAATATGCAGGTAACGAATTGTACAACGCCTGCAAACTTCTTCCATGCGTTGCGCAGACAGTTTAAAAGAGATTTCAGAAAACCTTTGGTGGTATTTACACCGAAAAGTTTGCTTCGTCATCCTTTATGCGTTTCTAAGCTGGAGGAGTTTACCAATGGTAAGTTCCATGAGGTGATTGATGATGTGAATGTGAAACCGGCAGAGGTAACACGGGTATTGTTCTGCAGTGGTAAAATCTATTATGAGCTGTTGGAGAAACAACAGACGGATAACATCAAAAATGTAGCAATTGTGCGTCTGGAACAGTTGTACCCATTGCCATTGGCGCAAATGGAGGCTGTTTATAACGGATATAAAAATGCAAACGAGGCTATTTGGGTTCAGGAAGAACCTGAGAACATGGGTGCATGGCCTTATCTGCTTCGTAAAATGAGAAGGACGATCTTTAGTGAGATTGAAGTGATTTCCAGAAAAGAAAGCAGTAGTACGGCATCTGGTTTTGCAAAACAGCATGCAGATCAGCAGGCTTACATTTTAGCTAAGGCTTTTGAGGTTCCGGTAACGGAGACGGAAAAGAAGATTGCTAAAAAATCTGTGAATAAAGTGTTTAATGTAGATTAGATAATTATAATACATCAGTTATGAGTATAGAAATAAAAGTTCCGCCGGTAGGTGAATCAATTACTGAAGTTGTTTTATCCCGTTGGGTAAAGAATGATGGTGAAGCAGTTGAAATGGATGAAGTTATTGCTGAACTGGAATCAGATAAAGCAACTTTTGAATTAACTGCAGAACAAGCGGGAACTTTAAGAACTGTGGCCAATGAAGGTGATACCTTACCAATTGGTGCGGTTGTTTGCAAAATTGAAGATGGAGGGGCTGCGGCACCTAAAGCAAAAGAAGAAGCGCCTGCTGCTGAGAAAGTAGTGATTGAGGAAAAATCGGTTTCTCCTGTTGCAGAAAAAAATGGAGAGAGTTATGCGACAGGTACGCCTTCTCCGGCTGCAGGTAAGATTTTAGCAGAAAAAGGCGTTGACCCTGCTTCAGTTAAAGGATCCGGAGTAGATGGACGTATTACAAAAGAAGATGCACTAGGTGCTCAAAAAACAGCATCTAAACCTGCTGCTCCTGCAGCAAGTGCTGCACCTGTTGTTGCTGCCGTAGCGGGATCAAGAAATGAACGCAGACAGAAAATGACTCCGCTTCGTAAAACAGTAGCAAAACGTTTGGTTGCGGTTAAAAATGAGACGGCTATGCTGACTACCTTTAATGAGGTAAACATGAAGCCGATCATGGACTTGCGTAGTAAGTACAAAGATCAGTTTAAAGAAAAATTTGGTGTAGGACTTGGTTTCATGAGTTTCTTTACCAAAGCGGTTTGTGAAGCTGTAAAAGATTTTCCTGCTGTAAATGCAAGGATTGAAGGTGAAGAGCTTGTATATAATGATTTTGTTGATGTTTCTATTGCAGTTTCTGCGCCTAAAGGTTTGGTTGTCCCTATTATCCGTAATGCAGAGAGCATGAGCCTTGCCCAGATTGAGAAAACTGTAATTGAACTGGCTACTAAAGCCCGTGACAGTAAGTTGTCTATTGAAGAAATGACTGGTGGAACTTTCACCATCACCAATGGTGGTGTATTTGGATCGATGATGTCTACTCCAATTATCAATTCTCCTCAGTCCGCTATTCTAGGGATGCACAATATTATTGAACGACCTATTGCTGAAAAAGGTGAGGTGGTTGTACGTCCGATGATGTACCTGGCTTTATCTTATGATCACAGAATCATTGATGGCCGTGAATCAGTAGGATTTTTAGTAAGAGTTAAACAATTGTTAGAAGATCCTGCACGTTTGCTGTTGGGTGTTTAACAAAACATGATACCAAAAAAGACCCGTCAATTCTGGCGGGTCTTTTTTGGTTCTGAGATAAACCATTTATAAGTCATAATATTACATTGCTCATACA
>NZ_QAIL01000479.1 GCF_003061025.1 Pedobacter sp. HMWF019
GCTATATACAAAGAGTGGTTGCCATCCTCGACCGTAAGAAAATAAACAAAAGTTTACTTGCATTTTCACATGTGTTTTTGAAAGACCATACAGCAGATACCCTATATGAATTTGAACACGAAGTCTCCAAATTCGGCGAGGTTATGGAATGTTTTCAGATGACTGGTGCTTTCGATTTCATTTTGCGCATTTCTACAAGCGACATGGATGCCTATCATATGTTTCTACGAAATAAACTGGCTACACTGCCCAATATCAGTACGGTGCAAAGCTTCTTTGTTTTGTCTGAACCAAAAAGTGAAACCGCCTATCCTTTGTAAAGGCCAATGAAATTATCTGTCTTTTCTAATTTTCAAGATATATTTACCCTTTAATCCCTTTCCTTTAGATATAAATCGCAGCCTGTAAATCTCATTGCCCCAAGCCTTCTTGAAACGGTCATCATCCATCAGCTTAGTCTCCATTTGCACGCTGAACTGCTCCGGATTATAAATTATACTATAGCCAGGAAATTCAGGAAATAGAATACGATCTCTTTCCAACTTCATTTTCAGCGGACTGATAAAATTTAAAATATTTTCTTTTACAAATCTTTTAAGTTCAAAATCCTCGCTTAAAATAATCTCATTATCGGAACGGTTAAACTGTAAGCTTCTTATCCAGGACTTAACCTGAGCAGGTTCTGGATAGGCCCCGGCAATGTTTACAGAAAAGGTCGTTTCTTCAGGACCTGGGTGATCAATCTTAAAATCTGTGGCAGCAAACTTTTTACCATCCATTTGATCTGTACCATTAATACCCGGGCAGTTGTGCCATTGAGATTGCACGTTCCACAGTTCATAACGTTTGCTGCTAAAAGTTTTTGCTGTATACGTACCCACCCCTGCGTCAATCAATAATGGTTTTCCATCAGCATACACCATAAAATTACCAATATCGTTGTGATTGTGGCTCTCGGCATTATTCCCACCTTTTGCAGCAAGAAACAATCCATCAATACTTCCTTTTTTACTGCGGGCTGTAAAAACTTGCAGATCTGGCAACACTTCTTCCAGCGGATAAGGTGCTTTCGGATTGATCTTTTTTATCTCCTCATACACCTGTAGGGTCTGTACAAATTCGTTCACATCATCAAGCGGAAGTTCTGCTTTTTTGTAATTCAATATAAAGGAGGCATATGCTTTTAAAGTTTCATCATGAAATAGCTTTCCGTAACGATAAACACTTTCTGAATTTTGCAGGTATTTAGAAAAAGCATCTGCAAAATTGACCATATTGTTGTTTGCAATCTGCATCTTGTAAGTATAAGTCCCCATTCTGTGCAGAAGTTCTTTGTCTGACCAATTCAGTTTACCTTCAGACGCACTGTTCACCAGGCTAATTAAACGTATAAGCTTACCACCGGCCATATCCCAGTAAGAGGGGCCCTCATCGCAGCCACCGTCCTCAGGATAATGATTGATGAACTGGTCTGTACTTAACAAGAGTTTTTTGCTGAACCGATCCAGGGAGTCGCCTGGTTTAAGCATCAATAAAGCTGCCTGCATACAATTTGTATTGTTAAAAGTATTCCAGTTATTTACCGTATTTCCTTTAAATCCCATCCACCAGAAGTTATCATATTTAAGATAAGGTTGAAAAATCCTTCGGTTAAGCTCATATTCAATTCTACTATTGATCACTTTTGAGTATTTACCCAACTGTGGACTGAGCAGGTTATAAATGACCGCAACAGTCGCCCCTGTTCTCGATGCATTCAGATCAATGTATGGATTTTGGATATTGGGCAGATCTGCACCTTCTTTTTGCACCACAATATGTGCCGGTGCAACCCAGGTACTCTCTTCAAGAATGAGCCATAGACCATTTACAATCTGCGGTAGGAAACGGCCTTGATTTTGAACGAGTTCACCCAATACCAGATTGGACAAAATTCTGCGTCGCTCGGACTGCAGATTCTCATAATTGATCCGGGTTCCGGTAAATTTGTAATCAAGATATAAACTTGCAGGCAATGAAGGCCAGGTATATTGGTTTCCAATTTCTGCGTTTTTAAGAATTTTGGTTTTAACACTATCCGCCAGGCCAGCAATTTTAGACAAGGTTTCCTCCCGCTGTTGGTTTTGCCACAGACCTAGGTTTTTAAAAACACCTTGACCATTTGTATTGTATGCTTTGCTTAGCCAGTTTTTTGCAGGTAATTGGGCCTTACCTGTCCAGACAAAGGACATGATAAGGATAGAAATCATTATTCTTTTCATATCAATCTTTATAATTCAATGGCTTCTTTCTCTTTACTGGTGTTTCAGGATGCTGACCGGGTTGAAACGGATCGTAGTAATACAGCCCCGCCTGGTTGTACAAATTAATATGGCTTTTCAACCTGAATTTGAAAGCCTCCAGATTTTTATTCTTTTGTTTTGTCCAGGCCGATTCTGCCAGTGCAGCCAGGCGGGGAAACAATAAAAAGTCCAGGCGTGCCCGATCGGGTACAGTTTCCGTCCATAGATTTGCCTGGATACCTTCAATAAAACTCAGCTCCTGTTCTTTCTCTACAAATCCTGCTGCATTAAAATTGTAAACATCTTCTATTGGACTATACAATTTATTCCACTTCCGCCCATATCTGTGTGTACTGTCCTGGACGAAATCAAAATACAATGGCAAACGTGGGCATAAAACAGTCCTATATCTTTTCTCCATTAATGTCCTTAACTGCTTAGGCTGGTCATGCCGCCACCAAAACATAATCGTTTTCTCTGTCGGTAAACCTGCATTTGCCATCTCATCCCAAACCAGAAGTTTTGAGTTCAGACGAAAAACAGAATCGGCCATCCGCTTCATAAAGTAATCCTCCACTTCTTTTACATCCTTAAGATTTTTAGTATTCATCAAGCTGATAATATCGGGATTGGTTTTCCATTTCTCATTACCAAAACTAACCTCATCCCCGCCTAAATGAATCATTTGCGAAGGAAATAAAACACTGATTTCCTTTAAAATATCAGTTAGGTAGCTATATGTTTTTTCTAAGCCTGGATTAAAGGTGAACTCGGGATGCTCTGGTGTACCTCCACCACTGTATTCTGGATATGCCCTATTTGCAGCAGTAGCATGTCCTGGCATATCAATTTCAGGAATAACTTCAATAAACCTGTTGGCAGCGTAAGCAATGATTTCTTTTATATCTTCCTGTGAATAATATTTGGCAGGAGCATTTTCGTTTAGGTAATCACCTATGCCTCCTATAAGAGCCAAATTTGGATATTTCTTTATTTCTAAACGCCAGGCAGGTTCATCTGTTAAATGCCAGTGTAAACGATTCAATTTATAAAACGCCATCCAATCCAGGATTTCCTTAACCTTTTCTTTTCCAAAAAAATGGCGGGACTCATCCAGCATCAGACCCCTCCAGGCATAAGCGGGTGCATCTGTTATTTTGCAGCCTGAAATCTCAGCAACTCCATGTTTAATTTTTGCAGTCCTCAACATCTGCAAAAGAGAAACAACTCCATAAAATAAGCCTTTTTCGCTGCTCGCCTGTATAACAACCAGATTGTTTTCAATAATAAGGTGATAGGATTCTCCGGGATCAGGTTTTTTATATTTTAGATTTAAAAAAATGGCTGGCCTGTTGGTTTTCTCTTCGTTGTGAAGTACTATTCCAGTAGTTTTTAAAACTTCAGTCTTGAGGTACCAGGCTATATTATCCGCATT
>NZ_QAIL01000480.1 GCF_003061025.1 Pedobacter sp. HMWF019
CCCCTAGTCTTAAACTCATAATGTTGTGGTTTTTAGATTCAAATATAATATTCTACAAATTTAGTATACTATTTAAAATAATTCTCCTGTTTTTGTAATAAATTCAATTTCAGGAACAGCACTACCCAAATGCTTATTAAATTCCTTAATGGTATAGTTTGCCAAAACCGGTGTATCTCTTTCATCATGCTGATGAAGAAAAAAGTAAACCTTCTCCAAACCTCTGTCCAGCCAGGATTTAATCCGGACTACCCATTCATCAATCCTCTTAAAATCAGAATCCCCATGACTCTGACCATTTCCTACGAAACGGATAAAAATTTCAGGAATGGTCAATTCCATGTGCAAACAATCCCTTCTGCCACTGGCATCGGTAATTATAGCCCCTTTATTTAGATCAGCCAGCATTTTAAACAAATCCTTTCTAATCACCGGATCAGCAAACCAATCCGGATGGCGCAACTCCACAAAGACTTTGAAATCTTCGGGAAGAGATTTTAAATAACTTTCCAGCACCTCCATATTATTGGGACCAAAGTTATCTCCCATCTGTAAAAAGCAGGGTCCCAGCAGTTCACCAAATTCACTAATCCCGGAAATGTACTGATCTGTAGCCTCCTCTGCATTTTTCAATCTTTTCAAATGACTGATAATTTGGGGGAACTTTGGACAAAAGACAAAGCCATTTTCTGCATTTCCGGCAGCTTTCTCTTTCCATTTCATAACCTGATCATGTTTAGGCATGCTATAAAATATCGCGTTCATTTCTATAGAATTGAAATGCTTTGCATACTCATCCAGAAAATTCGCTTCTTTTGTTTTAGGCGGATAGATCATGCCTACCCATTCCTTTCTACCCCATTTTGCACAGCCAATATAAAAACGCGGGTCCGCAATTTTCTTCCCTTTTAAGGTTACGCCCGTCTGAGCCCCATCCGGCGGCAGCGTAAAATCTACCTGTTTAACCAGTTCGTCTACTACTTTACCAAATTCCATAGGATAAATTTATAAAAACAAAACCCCCGAAACGAATAAGTTTCGGGGGTTTAAAAAATTATATTTTTCCGGAGGCTAGTTATAGACCTTGATCATAAATACGTAATCCTGAATCTTTTCTACCTGTTTCAACCTGCTCAGGCCCTGTAACGGACTTTTTTTGGCTATACTTCTTCTTCCCAGAGAATCAGAAGGAATAGCACTCAAAGCCTCAAGGATATATTTAGATTTAATCGCAAAAGCAGCACCATCCACCTGGTTTTCCTTCGCACTGATCACTCCAACTACGTTTCCGTTATTATCCAGCAATGGTCCACCACTGTTTCCAGGATTAACCGGAATAGATACCTGATAAGCCGTTGTATCACCAGCATGTCCGGTTCTGGAGCTCACATAACCCTGGCCTAAAACTGCATCATCCTTAGGAAAACCTAAAGTATATACATTCTCACCCATACCAACCGCACTACGTTTTAACTTATAAGGTAAGGCCGAAAGTGGTGAAAAATCTTTATCTACAATCTGTAAAATCGCCAGATCATATTGAGGATCGGTATAATAAACTTTAGCTTTATACGCCTCTCCTTTGCTGTTTTGTACATATACAGAATCAGCACCGTTGATCACGTGTAGATTGGTACATAAAAAACCATTCGAAGTAATCGCAAAACCGGTACCACCAAATTTAGCTGGTCTTACAGGAGCAGCTTCCGTTTTGGCATTGCTGTTGATGTTCCGTATCAGTTTATTCTGAGAACTTTTAATCCGGTCCAGTTCTCTCCGCATCATCTCATAACTGCCATTCTGTTTGGTATTGTGCTGAATAGCAAAAACAGAAACCATAGCCAGTAAAATGAAAGATGCCGCAACAGCCACTGCAGATTTGTTGTTGCGCCATAACTTAATGATTGAGGACGTGTGAGGTTTAAACTCAGTTTTCAACGCTTCCACATCCATTGTGGCATGGGCAGCATCCATCTTATCCTTCAAGGAAAGGACATGACCATAATCTTTCAAAGAATCCAGAAAAACCTTGTGCGCAACCAGCTTATGGTCCACAGAAGGATCATTTATCCGTAATTCTTCAAAAGCTTTCACTTCTTCCGCAGAAAGTTTACCATTCAGGTAATCTTCAATAATCGCCTCTAACTCTATTTCGTTCCTCATTGTATCATTAAGATTGAAAAAACAACTTCTTTAACCTTTGCAGACATTTATATTTCTGTGTCTTTGCGTTATCTGTATTGGTATAACCAAATTTTTCAGAGATCTCCTGCATAGACAAGTTATGAATATAAAAATCCTGAATAATCGTTTTGCACGGTTCCCCTAAATGGAGCAAGGCTTCCTGCATTTTTTCAAACTGCCGGTCCTTTTCCTCATGCTTCTCCAAATCTGTCTCTACCGCTTCTATATCTTCAAAGTCTGTTACATTTACGGCCTTCTTACTTTCTTTTGAAAGTTTTTTGAGCCAAATACGTCTGCAAACTGAGTATATATAGGTTTTAAGTTTACTGCTTAATTCAAAATCGCCGCTCTTTATTTTATTATATAATATGATAATGGACTCCTGATACACATCTTTTGCATCATCTTCATCACCGTTATTATTCAGAATAAACTGCAGTATCATCGGAAAATATCCTGTATACAGTTTATTAAGCGCATCATCTGAGTTATTAAGTATCCCTAAAACTACCTCTCTATCTGTTGGAACTGAACTGCTTAACTTCTTACTCACCAATTAATACTTTTTTATGTGAATGGTAACCCAATTATAAATAAAAATTTTACTTTTGTGCCACTTTTATCTTAATACCCATTACAG
>NZ_QAIL01000481.1:0-9741 GCF_003061025.1 Pedobacter sp. HMWF019
CAATGTATTATGGGTGGTTTTTTTTAATTTAAGTATGTTAAGTTGTTGGTTTATAGGGATGCATGGGCTATTGGAGGTCTTAAGTTGATTTAGATCAATGCTGAATTGTCTAAAGGTAGAAAAGGAGCAGGAAACACCTGTACCTTTAAAAGGATATTCATTTAATGCCCGATCCTTGAGTTATGTTAGAATTACCTTATTTAGAGATTTTTGCTGAAAATTTTGATAAAAAATTTAGAAATAGAGTATTACAAAAAGTAGAAGTTAACTATAAAAAATGCATTAATGTTTCTATAGCAGATCTAAAGGAAAGCCTGGAAGGCCAGGAGCTAAAAAAAGTGTTTCGCAGGGGCTTGACTTTGTGTTTTCAATTTAAGAATCATACGGTCTTGGAAATGTGTGTTAGATCAAAGGCAGAATTGGTGGTTTTAGAAGGAGAAGAAGCTTATCGAGGGTTAATAAATCTATATTTCAGCGGAGGTCAGGTTCTTTCTGTAAAAGATCCATTGAAGCGAAGTGCTTTTTTCTTAAATCCCATTCAGACAGCCATTCCGGATGTATTGAGTAAGGAAATGACTGTAGAATACTTGAAAAGTATATTCTTAAATAATACAAAACAAATTAGAGATGTTCTTACAGATCAAGAAGTGATTGGGGGGGTAGATGAAGCATATGCGGATGAAATTCTCTGGTACGCGGAAATTTCTCCTTTTTCCATTGCAGGTAGCATCCCCCTGGAGGAAGTAAAAGTGCTTCTAAGGACAATGAAATATGTTTTACTCGATGCAATCAAACAAATCAAGAGGATAGATTTTGGTAAAATTGGTTATGCAAACCCCGATCTATTGATGATTCATCATGTAGACAAAAAGAAGAGCCCTACGGGTTATGATATTCAAGTAAAGACGGTAGCCGGCGCTAAAGTTTATTATACCGATGAACAAAAGCCATATATTTAAATTGCTAAGGAATATTCGCCTTTTGTGCCTACTTTTGCTGCGGTGAGACGATATATTCTAATAGTATTGATGATGGCTGTTATTCAGGATCAGGTGCCGATACGCGAGTTTCTAAAGCTACCTATGCTCATTGTACACTTTCACGAACACCAGTTGAGCAACCGTAACATCAGCTTTTCGGAATTTTTATCTATGCATTATGCCCAGGAGGATGATCATGATAATGATCGTTTTAAAGATAAGCAATTGCCTTTTAAGCATCTTCACACCTCGAACGGAGTAGTTAGTTATATACCTTCTACCTGGAAATTTGAATTTAAGCAGAAATTATACGATTTGGGCAAAAAGGTTAAAGCACAGGAATATCTTTTGTTTATCCCTTATTATCTTTCAGGTAAGATTTGGCAGCCTCCAAAATGATCTGTAGTAATTTGCTATTCATGGTCCTTTAATTGGTGTTTTCCATTGCAGGCCTTATTTTTTAAGTGGGCGGAGAACAAAATTTCTAATAATTTTATACAAAAACATATGAACGACAACACTTCTGTTGAGGTACCTGTTCAAAGTAAACAACAAATTACAACAGTATCAATAATTGCCAGTGCTAGTCTGGCTGTAATTAAATTCGTTATTGGTATATTAACCGGTAGCCTTGGGCTTATTGCTGAAGGCATGCATTCCCTTTTAGACCTTTTATCTACAGTGGTCACTTTTATAGCTGTAAGAATAGGTGCTAAACCTCCTGATGCCAATCACCCTTATGGGCACGAGCGGGCAGAATCTCTTGGTGCCCTTGCCGGAATGGCTTTACTTGGTGCAACTGCCATTTTTATTCTTTACCATGCGATTGTTAAGATTGTTTGGGAACCAGGTGCGCCAGAAGTTACCATTTGGTCATTTGCGATCATCATTATAAGTATAGTTGTAGATTTTCTGCGGGTACGATCGTTAAAAAAGGCCGCTAAACACTATAGAAGCCAGGCTTTGGCCTCAGACGCTGAACATTTTAGCAACGATATGCTGGGTGCTTTTTCTGTTTTGGTTGGACTTCTGTTTATTCTTTTGTCAAAATATGTTGCGCTTCCAGTATGGCTGGTGGAAAGGGCGGATGCTATTGCTGCTTTGGGTGTGGTTGTTATTGCATTTAAATCTGTGATCAGCATTGGAGGGCAGGCTTTGAAATCTTTAATGGACGATGTACCTGAAGACCTGGCACCCCGGTTACAAAAACTGGTAGAAGATTTACCTGATGTGATGCCGGGTACAGTAAACCTCAGGGCGAGGGTTGTTGGTAATAAAACTTATGTGGAGGCCACCGTTGGGACTTCCAGGGAGCTCACTTTTGAAAAGGTGCATCAATTAACTGAAGAAATTGAGAAAACCATCATTGATGAATTTAATGGGGATGCAGAAGTTATTGTTCATCCGGAACCAATTGTCCTTGCAAATGAACCCTACAGTGCTAAGATACGCGCGATAGCGGAAAGATTGAGTTTGAGAATCCATAACCTTAATCTGTATATGGTGAGTGATGAGATGAGAATTGAACTTGACCTGGAGTTGCCAGATGGTCTTAGTCTTTTTCAGGCGCATGAGAAGTCAGAGATGCTGGAACAGGAGCTCTTCTCTGAACTTGGGCCGTCTATAAAAGTGGCTGTTCATATTGAACCAAGAAATGAAATGCTGAAGCCGGCGATAAGAAGGGAAAAATATACAAAGGAGATAGGCGATGCGCTTTTAAGTATTCTAGATTATGATCATGTGTTATTGCAGGATGTTTTATTAACTGATGAAGGACTTGTAGTGACTTTGATTATTGGAATGGATGATGAGACTCCGTTGTCTGATGCCCATTTGACCATGCATAATTTGGAACGTTCGTTAAGGAAGCTGATCCCAAATATAGTACGTGTACATATTGATCCGGAGCCCATGTCCAGATATATAGCCGCTCATGAGGTGAGTTAAAACGTTTAAAAACTACAACATCTATAGATTTTAAATATATTTGCACGGCCAATCTTTTTTGGGGAGTGGTTTTGTACAATTTTAAATGATAAGGCTAAATAATATAACCAAGACATTCGTTCTTCGGGATCGATCTGTTACTGCGCTTTCTGGAGTTTCGATACATGTACCTCAAGGTAAAATATTTGGGGTAATAGGTGCATCTGGAGCTGGTAAAAGTACGTTGATCAGGTGTGCAAATTTGCTGGAGCAACCTAGTTCGGGAGAAGTATATATTGATGGAAAGAACCTAATGGAACTTTCCAGATCTGCTCTGGCAAAAGAACGCAGACATATAGGAATGATTTTTCAGCACTTTAACCTGCTGTCTTCGAGAACGGTTTATCAAAACGTTGCCTTTCCTCTTGAGCTGGGGGGGGCTTCAAAAGCAAAAATCAAGGAGCGGGTTTCTGAATTGTTAAACTTCGTTGGTTTGGAGGATAAACATGCCGACTATCCGGCAAGCCTTTCGGGGGGGCAGAAACAGCGGGTGGCTATTGCCAGGACCCTGGCGGCGAGTCCAAAGGTATTGCTTTGTGATGAGGCGACCAGTGCGCTGGACCCGGAGACAACCGCTTCCATTTTGAAACTTTTAAAGGATACCAATGAGAAATTTGGCATTACGATATTACTCATTACGCATGAAATGCAGGTTGTAAAAGCGATCTGTGACGAGGTAGCGATCATTAGTCAGGGGGTGCTGGTGGAACAGGGTAGTGTAAGTGAGGTGTTTTCTCATCCCAAGAGCGATCTTGCAAAGAAATTCATTTCCTCTTCTATTAAAGTAACACTCCCTAGCGAGTATTTGGAACGCATTCAAAACAACGCATCTGGATCAGGTAACCCGGTTATCAAACTCACCTTCAATGGTGATTCTGCCGATAGTGCCGTACTTTCGGAGGCTGCAGAGCTGTTTGGTGTTAGTAACAATATCATCACTGCTCAGATTGAACATGCTGCCGGAATCAAATTCGGAACAATCCTTGTTGAAGCTCGTGGGAACAAAGAAGACCATGAACGTGCGCTGGCTTATTATAAAACTTTAAATATTGGTGTGGAGGTGCTTGGCTATGTCTGAATCTATGATTAGGCTCTTGGTGAGCGGTACACTCGAGACCATTGTAATGACCTTTGTTTCTGGCTTCTTTGGTTTTCTTATAGGCTTGCCAGCAGGTATACTGCTTTTTATTACTCGAAAGGGACAGATCCTCGAACATCCTTTTTTAAACAGGCTTCTTGCAGTTCTTGTAAATGTATTTCGTTCCATTCCGTTTATTATTTTAATTGTCTGGATGATTCCGTTTACCAGAGCTTTGGTTGGAACTTCCATTGGCGTAAAAGCGGCACTTGTTCCTTTGAGTATAGGAGCTGCACCCTTTATTGCAAGGATGATAGAGAATAGCTTGCTGGAGATTCCATATGGACTCATCGAAGCTGCCAGGGCACTGGGTGCAAGACCAATGCAGATTATCCGTAAGGTGCTTCTTCCTGAAGCCTTACCGGCAATTATCAACAGTGCGTCGATTACCCTGATCACTCTTGTTGGCTATTCTGCTATGGGCGGCGCTGTTGGTGCTGGCGGGCTTGGGCAGATTGGTTACCAGTATGGTTATATAGGCTATAATGTTCTGGTGATGAATACCGTTTTGGTATTGCTGGTTGTTATTGTATTTCTCATTCAGTTTGGCGGCGATCGCCTTTCAAAATATTTTGATCACAGAAAATAAAAGTATAAAATCTAATAAAATGAATACCACTTTCAAAAAATACTTAAAGTCAGCGCTGATATTATCCATAGCCTTTCTTGCGGCCTGCAGTGGCGGGGCTAAAAAAAATGATCCTAACCATATTATAGTGGGGGTTGAATCTGGTCCGGAATATACTATTGCACAGGTTGCTCAGAAGGTGGCCAAAGAAAAATACAACCTTGATGTTGAACTGGTGCAGTTTAATGATTATGTAATGCCCAACGAGGCCCTTAATCAAGGCGATATTGATGTTAATGCCTTTCAGAACAAACCTTACCTGGATGTACAGGTAAAGCAAAGGGGCTACAAGTTTGCCATAGTGGGAAATACTTTTGTTTATCCTATTGCCGGTTATTCCAGGAAGATCAAAAGCCTCAAGGAACTCAAAAACGAGAGTACGGTTATTATTCCGAACGACCCAACCAATAGTGGCCGGTCATTATTGTTGCTTCAGACAGCTGGTCTTATTAAGCTAAAAGCGGGTGTTGGCCTTTTACCAACTCTTAACGACGTGGAAGATAATCCTAAACACCTAAAAATCCTTGAACTCGAAGCACCACAGCTTCCACGGTCTCTGGATGATGCAAATGTATCTATAGCTATTATTAATAATACTTTTGCTGCGCCTATTGGTTTGGTGTCTACAAGAGATGGTCTTTTTATAGAGGACAGCAAATCACCCTATGTAAATGCAATTGTTGCCCGGGAAGATAATAAAGATGAAGATAAGGTGAAGCGTTTTGTTAAGGCTTATCAATCTAATGAAGTTGAAGAAGCAGCGAAGGTGGCCTTTAAGGGAAGTGCGATAAAAGGTTGGTAACTGCATGATTGTACGGGTGCTGTTCGATAACGAACGATTATTATTGGTGGGTTTGAGTTAAGATTCTGTATATTAGTGTTTTGTGGTTTTTAAGGCTCTTGGCACAAACTTAGTGAACCATTTATTGCTATGTTCAGACTCAATTTAAAAATCGCTTTGCGTAATCTCTGGAGAAATAAGACTTCTTCGGTTATTAATATTATTGGTCTGGCAGTTGGTTTATCTGCCTGCTTGCTGCTGCTTTTATATGTCAATTATGAGATGAATTTTGATCGTCACTTTAAGGATGCCGATAAAATCTATCAGGTGATGACTAATTTCCAGGATGCTACCGGAAAGATTACAAGCACAGGAGGATCACCGGGAAATGGAATTGCAATGGCCATTAAAGCTAAAGTGCCAGAAGTAGATGCGATAACCCGCATGGGTGGTGGCGATGAATCGCTTATCGCTAATCAGCAAAGGGTGTTTAAAAGAACGGATCTCTTTGCTGATCCGGATATACTGAAAGTATTCAATTATGAATTTATAGTTGGCAACCCCAGTTCTGCACTGGATGCTCCGAATGCAATTGTTTTGACTGAAAATACGGCGAAACTTTTATTCGGTACTACCGATGTGTTGAATAAAACGGTGAGGTATAAAAACGCATGGGATTTAAAGGTTACGGGCGTAATCAAAGACTTTCCGGCCAATACTTCAATCAGATTTGATTATTTGATGCCCTGGACATTTTTTGAAAGTATAAATGATTATGTTAAACATCCGGGCTGGGGAGATTTTAGCTTTCTGGCTATGGCCAGAGTTGATGATCCGACAAAGATTGACCTGATTAATTCGAAAGTGAGGAAGCTGTTCAATGAAAATTATACAGCTCAAAAGAATGAGAATTTCTTATTTCCCATTTCAGATATGCATTTGCATGGTGAGTTTCTGAATGGTAAAAGCATAGGTGGCGAAATAGAACGTATCTATCTTTTTATTGCATTGGCTTTTGGTATTTTGCTTGTGGCTTGTATCAATTTTATGAATATGGCTACAGCAAAATCGGAACGCAGGGCAAAAGAGGTAGGGATTAAGAAAACGATTGGTGCAACAAGGAGCTCTCTGGTAACGCAATTCCTTACTGAAGCTATGGTACTGACTGTGGTGGCCGTGTTAATTGCCATTGCAATGGTTGAACTGAGTTTACCCATGTTTAATAATTTGCTGGGGATAGATATTGTTATTGGTTATACCAATACAGGCTACTGGTTTGGGGTCATCACCGTGGCCTTGCTAACTGGTCTTTTGTCGGGGGCTTATCCGGCATTGTTTCTTTCCTCCTTTAACCCGATCCAGATTTTAAAAAAGAAAACGGCAAGGGCGAAACTCATTCCTGTTAACCTGAGGCAGGTACTTGTTGTTGGGCAATTTTGTTTTGCGATTATATTGATCATTGCTACTCTGGTGATCTATAGACAGATGCAGTATATAAAGAATAAACCTGTAGGGTATAATATCAATTTACTTGCAGAGATGCCTCAGGATGGTGAACTATCCGGTAAGTTTGAGTTGTTTAAAGAGCAGGTGCTGAAAACAGGAGCAGTTACTGCCGTAAACGAGTCTTCTCAGAGTATGACTCGTGTGGGCAATTGGTTTTACGGTTTTCAATGGCCCGGAATGGAAGAAAAGGGAAAGGAAATTGTTTTCAACCGTCTTCAGACCCAGTATGATTTTGTGAAGACGAGTGGGGTAGAAATGCTGGCAGGCCGGGATTTTTCCAGAGATTTCGCTTCAGACACTGCGGCAATATTGCTGAGCAGCACTGCGGTGAAGGTGATGAAACTTAAAAATCCTATAGGGACAATGGTCAATTTATTTGGAAATCAGTTGAAGGTTATAGGTGTGTTTAAAGATTTCATTTGGGATTCTCCTTACCGTTCCGGACGCCAGATGGTGATTAATTTCAGTAAACGGGAGGGGGGCAATATTAACATGCAGTTAAATCCCGCCAACAGTTTGAGCAAGAATATTGAACTCATATCAGGTTTGGTCAAAAATATCAATCCTGAATACCCTGTAGAAATTAGATTTGTTAACGACCTGTATTCAAAGAAAATGCAATCAGAACGAATTCTGGGTGTTCTGGCCAATCTGTTTGGAGGGATAGCGATCCTGATCTCGTGCATGGGGCTTTATGGACTGGTGGCTTATAGTGCCGAGCAGCGCACCAAAGAGTTTGGTGTACGTCGTGTATTGGGCGCCTCCGTTGGCAATATCATGGAACTCCTTTCGCTTTCCTTTCTGAAAATGGTGTTTTTCGCTGCCTGTATTGGTGTGCCTTTGGCATATTATCTGATGAACAAATGGCTCACTAATTTTGAATTCAGGACAACTGTTTCCTTGTCAATTATATTAGCTGCAATAGCAGGGACTGCAGCTGTTGCATTTTTGACGGTTGGTTTTCAGGCTTACAAGGCTGCAAAAGCCAATCCGGTTGAGGCGTTGAAGTATGAATAGAGCTGAATTTTCTATTTCTTAATTATATACTATAAAAGTTCAGATTGCTATAGCTGTTTCGATTTTTCTTTTATTGTTGGTGCTGTTGTTGCTGTATATAAACAAACAAAATAGTAAAGAAACAGGCTTAGGTATCAGCAAGTCTTGAAAAGAATAGAGCTTAGTTCAGATCTGGTTTCGGTAAAACAACCGGCTCAGGGATTAATGACAAAGGAATCGGAAGATAGATTACTTGCCGGACTTCATAAACTGGAGGAGAAGAAGTTTTTCCTGCAGGGCGATGTGTCTTTATCTACCTTGCAAGCGAGCTAATTTTAAGAACATGCCGCTACCCTGATGTAGTATGGAAAACAACACACACGATCTTGAAGAACTGGAGCAGGTAAACCTCAAAATAGAATTAATCGAAAAGGACAGGGAAATTATATCTCAGCATGTAAGCCATCAAATTATTGCATACATCAACGAGCTAAAGTCTTTAACAAAATCTTTAGCTGATACCTCTTTAGATAATGAACAAACTGCGATGATACAGTTGATTAATATGTATGCTAATCAATTAAAGAGGTTTATAAAGTAGAGGTAAAAAAGCCTATGCAATGGTTTGATGATTGCATAGGCTTAACTGATTTATTCTTCCAGACCCATTTTTTTCATTACGATATCGCTTACTCCAGTGGAGGAATATCCGCCATCGTGGAATAGGTTCTGCATGGTTACCATACGGGTTAAGTCTGAGAACAATGTGATACAGTAATCTGCGCATGATTCTGCATCTGCATTGCCTAATGGTGCAATGGCATCGGCATAATCAAAGAAATCGCCAAATCCTTTAATACCTGTACCGGCTGAGGTTTTTGTTGGTGATTGTGAAACTGTATTGATACGTACTTTTTTCTCTAAACCATAGTGGTAACCAAAACTACGTGCAATAGACTCAAGCATAGCTTTGATATCAGCCATATCGGTATAGAAAGGGTAGGTACGTTGTGCAGCCATATAAGTTAGGGCTACAACACTACCACCTTCATTAATGGCGTCTAGTTTTTTGGCAACAGCCAGCATTTTATGGAATGATAAAGCTGAAACATCAATTCCTTTCATAAAATAGTCGTAGTTTGATTCTGTGTAGGGAATCTTTTTACGAATGTTTACGCTCATGCCTATAGAGTGCAGTACAAAATCTACTTTACCGCCTAAAATTTCTTGAGATTGGGTAAACAGGTTGGTCAGCTCATCAACACTGGTTGCGTCTGCAGGAATAATCTGCGATCCGGTTTTTTCTGCCAAAGCATTGATCTCTCCCATGCGCATAGCAATTGGAGCATTGGTTAATACAAATGAAGCACCTTCTTCATGCGCTTTTTCAGCAACTTTCCATGCAATGGAGTTTTGATCTAACGCGCCGGTAATGATACCACGTTTCCCTTTTAATAGATTATACATATTATATCTGTTTTAAAATGAGCCAAAGGTAGTATTTTTCTTTTTGGTCGCAAATAGCCCGTTAAATTGTCCTATTTAGCCTCTGTTAAAATCAGATTTTCCTTCCACCTTTGTAATGCTGGCTTGAACAAATAAATTATGACAGCGAAAGGGAGCAGAAACCAATTAAAACGGGCGAAACCGAAAAGCCATACGAGTAGGAAAATAGAAAAATGAATTTTATGTCAGATAATAGTGTTTCTTTACACAGGGTTCTTAA
>NZ_QAIL01000481.1:9751-26033 GCF_003061025.1 Pedobacter sp. HMWF019
GCGCATTTACTGAAGCCCTGGCAATTGCCTCATGGCTACCTCCTTATGGTTTTCTTTGTGCCGTTCATGAAATGAACGTAGAGAAAGGTGGTTCTTTTAGAATGTCTTTTCAAAATTTTTCAACCGGTCATGGTCATTCATTCGGGGGACAATATCTTGAATTGACGCCCAATGAGTTTCTGAAATACACCGATAAATTTGATGACCCTAATCTTCCTGGAGAAATGATTACGTCTGTTTGGCTTCGGAAAACCATAGTAGGTACAGAAATAAAAATCACGCAGGAAAACATTCCTTCGGTTATACCTGCAGAAATGTGCTATTTGGGCTGGCAGGAATCGCTGGAGAAGTTGGCTAAGCTGGTTGAACCTGAGATACCGGATGCTTGATTGAATAAATAAGATATTGGATGTTTTTGCCATCCAATATCTTTATCTATTTGTCAAAGTGATAGGCTATGCCCAGAGTCCCGAAAATATTATACATGTTAAAGGAGATGCCATTGAAAGATTTGGGAAACACGGGGTTGAGGCCCCATTGCAAATCTGCTTTTACTGCAAAAGTTTTATAAACTAACTTTTCTGCGCCTGCAGTTATACCAAAATCAAAAGTTCTCTGGTTGTCATTAAAGTTAAAATCAGCATTGTCAATAATGATCTTTTCTCCTAAAGAATTCGCTTTGCGCAGGTATCCATTGGAAACGGAGCCATAGAATGATGGATTGATCAGATGCGCTAAATAGAAGCCCAGTTTTAATCTCCAATTGTTACTGGAAAAGTAAGTGGCTTGTATCGGGACCGTTAAGTATACATTTCTAACTTTTGTGGTGTTAGTGCCGCTAAAATCCCCTTCAATAGAAGAACCATCTACTGATACCAGTGTATGAAAGTATTGCACGCTATCTTGTACATTCATACTTTTCCAATCTGCCCTGATACCAACTCCTATTCCCCATTTTTTTTGAAGCTTATAATTTAACTCATAGCCAAAACTTGGAGAGGGGCCAGGAGAATAACTATTAATCTTTCTGATGGTATTTGGGAAAGATACAGGAGCCAGGCCACCGATATTATAACCAATATAGAACGTGTGGTCAAATTTTTGGTTTTTATCTTCTCCATTGTTTTCTTGTGCTAACGTTACTGTCGTTAAACCCAGCAGTATAGTTGCCAAGAGTAGGTATTTATGCATAAGTCGTTCTATTTTGGGATAACAGCTAAATGGTCTACTACAAGCCGGCTGCCTATGGCACCTTTGTAATGATCACCATCTTTACTTGAAGACGCGACGATGGCCAGCATAAGGTTTTTGTTTGTAGCAGGTGTTCGTCCGGCTTTATAGGTGAAGGGAATATCAAATTTGGTGAAATCTGCTTTTGCAGATGCGTCGTTTAACTTAGCGGTGGCTATAATACGGTCGGAAGTGTTTATGTTTGTGCCATTTAAACGTTCAGGACCTTCAAATAAAACTGCATAAATAGCGCATTCATCTATTTTATCAGGAATAATATTTTTGTGTTCGTCCTGGTAGGCTGGTCCAGGTGTATATTTGTAATAACCGGTAAATCTATCTGGTAATCCGACATATGGGGCGCCAAATTCTGTTGCCGCCAAAGGTTCAGTTAGTACAACTGCAGAGTTGAAATTTCCAATAAATAAGGAACCTGCATATAGATAAATGCCTACAATGGAAGACAAGGCAGTTCCTTTAATTGTAACCATTTCAGCGGCCTTTGTTCCTAAATAGCCGTCTGTTGTAGATCGGGTAGGATAGGCCAGGACTTCTTTAGGTACACCCGACAGCGCAACACCTGCATTGCCCGATGTCCATATTGAAGTTAAATTATCTTCAACCGGATATTCGTATTTGTCTACACTGTTTTGCAGCCATTTTTCAAATTCAAAATGCCAGTCGCCTACATTGACTACCTGGACTGTGTACGTCTTTTTATTCGAACTTTGCTCTGCCGTAACGGTATACGTTATTTCTTTGTTATCATTAAAAGTGATCTTTTGGCCGGATGCTGGGGTTACTGTTGCATGTTTTGATAAAGATATACTTGGTGTAATGCCATCTTTATAGGCTTCGTTAGTGAGGTAAAGCAAAATTTTACGATTGGCCTGATCGATAAATGTTTGCCCGGTAAGCATATTTGGATTAACATCAAAGGATTCTATATCTGCTTCTGGATTTGCAGGTGCATCTTTGATACAAGATCCGAGTAGTAATATCAGTGCGAAAAGTAAAATCGGTAGTCTCATTATGAACCTTTTGTTTTGGATTAAAGATCGTATGATGGGGTGATGGTATCAAATATAGCTTATTCGTGTTTATATGTAAAAAAATCACGGAATTATGTAAATGCATCTCTGCATCTTTAAACTAACTTTATTATATCATGAAACAGATATTTTTAATAGTTGCTTTAATTGCAACTGTATGGGGTAAACCTGGCTTTGCTCAAAGTAGCCAAACTCAATCGTTATTGACTTCTTACTACGATATCAAAAATGCTTTGGTGAATTCTGATGCAGCTATTGCAGCATCAAAAGCAAGTGAATTTTCTAAGGTATTGGCGGGTATAGATATGAAGTCGATACCACAGGCAGAAATGACAGTCTTCATGGGACTTCAGGATAAACTTGCATTTGATGCCAGACATATCTCAGAAACGAAAGACATTGCGCACCAAAGGGAACACTTCGCCAATTTTTCGGCTAATCTTTTTAAATTGGCTAAAGCGGTAAAGCTGACTAAAGAGCCGGTCTATTATGATTATTGCCCAATGAAAAAGAGTTATTGGCTTTCTGACAATGCGGCAATCAAGAATCCTTATTTCGGTAAACAGATGTTAACCTGCGGCGCAATAAAGGAAACTTTAAAGTAATCCTGTTTGTTAGTTATATAGCTTGCTCTTTTTAGGGGGGCTATACAATTAAATCATTCTCTTAATCAAGATCATGATGAAAAATATATTGACGGTCTTCTTTTTGATCTTCTTTTATGCAGCTTCTGCTCAGGATATGAAAGGAATGAAGATTTTTGCTGATCGCCAATTGCCTCGTACGGTTCGTTATGATCTGTATGTTGCAGATACGACCGTGACCTATGGGGGGAAATCGAAACGGGCCATTGCGGTAAATGGGCAGATTCCAATGCCAACACTAACTTTTACTGAGGGTGATACCGCATTGATCTATGTGCACAACAGGTTGAATGAAGAAACCTCTTTGCACTGGCATGGACTTTTTCTGCCGAACAGTATGGATGGGGTTCCTTTTTTGACGCAAATGCCTATTAAACCGCATTCTACCTATGTTTATAAATTTCCCATAGTTCAGCATGGTACACACTGGTACCATAGCCATAGCGGCTTGCAGGAGCAGATTGGCATGTATGGGGCATTCATTATAAATAAGAGAGAAGAATGGAACATTCCAACGATACCGCTAATTATTAGCGAATGGACGAATATGAAGCCTGAAGAAGTGGAGCGAAGTTTGAAGAACGCAAATGACTGGTTTGCCATTCAAAAAGGAACCACCCAAAGTTATGCAGAGGCGATCAGAACTGGTCATTTCAAAACTAAGGTAACCGATGAATGGAAGCGCATGAATGCCATGGATGTAAGTGATGTGTATTACGATGCCTTTCTGATCAATGGAAAAAACCAAAATGAACAACCACAATTTAAAGCTGGAGATAAAGTAAGGCTTCGTATTGCTAACGGTGGTGCATCTGATTATTTCTGGCTGAGCTATTCTGGCGGTAAAATAACCGTTGTAGCGACCGATGGAAACGATGTGGAACCGGTAGAGGTAGACAGGCTAATTATAGCCGCATCTGAGACATATGATGTGGTTGTAACAATCCCTGAAAATAAAAGCTATGAGTTTCTGGTTACACCTGAGGACCGGACTAAGTCTGCATCGATGTGGCTTGGTAATGGTGAAAAAGTACCTGCTCAGAAATTACCCAAGCTAAAATACTTTGCCGGGATGAAAATGATGAACGACATGATGAACATGAAGGGGAATATGGTAGAGATGGAAGGGATGGAAATGGGAAATCAGGTGATGGATATGAACAATGTGATGTACTCTGAATCTGCGGACCTGGTTACTTTGAACTATGGAATGCTTCGTGATCCGAAGAAAACAACCTTGACAAAAGGGCCATGGAAAGAACTGAAGTTTGATCTTACTGGTAATATGAACCGTTATGTGTGGAGCATGAACAACAAAACGCTTTCTGAAAGCGATAAAATACTGATCAAAAAAGGAGAAAATGTTCGGATCATCTTATTCAATAACAGTATGATGCGCCATCCTATACACTTGCATGGCCATGATTTTAGGGTGTTGAACGGACAAGGCGAGTATGCGCCTATGAAAAACGTTATTGATATTATGCCAATGGAAAGGGATACTATTGAATTTAAAGCTTCTGAAGCTGGAGGAGACTGGTTTTTCCATTGCCATATTTTATATCATATGATGAGTGGAATGGGCAGGGTATTCAGTTATGAGAATTCTCCCCCGAATCCTGAATTACCACATCCGGAACATGCTTACAAAATGCTTAAAGCGGATGACAGGATGTTTCATCCGATGGCAAGAATCGGCATTGAAACCAATGGCAGTGATGGAGAGGTTATGTTGGCCAATACCCGCTATCGTTTCACAACCGAATGGAGAATTGGTTTTGATAAAGAAATGGGTTATGAAAGCGAAAGTCATTTTGGTAGATACATTGGGAGAAACCAATGGCTGTTCCCTTATATTGGCTGGGATTTTCGAAAAAGAACTATCGATCCAATGGATAAGAATATTTTTGGACAATCCCTGGCTCCGGGCAACAATATTTTTGGCCAGAATAATACCAAAAACTTCAGGCAGGTATTTCATTTGGGCTTACAATATACTTTGCCTATGCTGATTGTGGCAGATGCTTCTATAGACCACAAGGGAAATGTGAGGTTTCAATTGATGAGAGAAGATATTCCTGTTTCTAAAAGATTACGTTTCCAGTTTATGGTCAATACAGACAAAGAATACATGGCTGGTTTCAGATACATTACGACTAAATATATTTCTTTATCCACCCATTATGATAGCGATATGGGCTATGGGGCCGGGTTGACATTAACTTATTAATTTATCACATTATGGAGCATATGCATCACACCGATCACGCAAAAATGAATCATGCTGGACATCATGGGCAATTTATATGTCCTATGCATCCTGAAATCATCAGGGATAAGCCAGGTGCATGCCCCATCTGTGGGATGGACCTGGTACCCATGGGCGTTGATTTAGAAGCAGAGGAT
The DNA here is from genome assembly GCF_003061025.1 of Pedobacter sp. HMWF019. Lineage (GTDB taxonomy): Bacteria > Bacteroidota > Bacteroidia > Sphingobacteriales > Sphingobacteriaceae > Pedobacter. Next base: position 15,084 of record NZ_QAIL01000481.1, read on the forward strand.
AAAACCTATGAGACTTTATTGCGTAAATTTAAGATTGCAAGTGTTTTTACTATTCCCATTTTTATCATAGCGATGACGGAAATGATTCCTAATAATCCTATGTTTAATTTGATGGAGCTAAGGTATTGGAACTGGGTTCAGTTTGCATTTTCTATTCCTGTGGTTTTTTATGCAACCTGGATGTTCTTTCAACGTGCATGGCAATCGATCATCACCTGGAAATTAAATATGTTTACTTTGATTGGCATTGGTGCAGGCGTAGCATGGCTTTTTAGTCTTGTGGCGCTTCTTTTTCCGAGTGTATTCCCCGATCAGTTTAAAACCCATCACGGTACGGTATATGTCTATTTTGAGGCTGCAACTGTGATCCTGACATTGGTTCTGCTTGGACAACTTCTGGAAGCCAGGGCACATGGTAAAACCAATAGCGCAATTAAAGAGCTATTAAAGTTAGCTCCAAATACAGCGATAAAGGTTGAGGGGGATAAAGAAACAGTGGTTTCTATCGATGATATTCAAAAAGGGGATATGTTGCGGGTAAAGCCTGGAGAAAAGATACCGGTAGACGGGAGCATCAAAACAGGTGAAGCCGTGATAGATGAATCTATGATTTCTGGTGAACCGGTTCCGGTGGAGAAAAAGCCTGGTGACAAAATAAGTTCAGGTACCATTAATGGCAATAAAACCTTTATTATGCTTGCCGAAAAGGTTGGTTCTGAAACATTGCTTTCTCAGATCATTGAAATGGTTAATTCTGCCAGCCGCTCTAAAGCTCCTATTCAAAAAATGGCCGATAAGATTTCGGGGTATTTTGTACCTGTTGTGGTATTGATCGCGATAGTAACATTTATAGTTTGGGCAATTTATGGTCCTGAACCAGCTTATGTATATGCCTTTGTAAACGCGATTGCTGTGTTGATCATTGCTTGCCCTTGTGCGCTTGGTCTTGCCACGCCAATGTCTGTAATGGTAGGGGTTGGTAAAGGTGCGCAGTCTGGTGTGTTGATCAAGAATGCAGAATCTCTGGAAAAAATGAATGCGATTGATGTAGTCATTATTGATAAAACGGGAACCGTTACAGAAGGGAAACCTTCGGTTGAAAAGGTGGTTAGTGTTGATCCGGATTTTGATGAAAGGAAGATCCTGGAAAGAATAGTATCGTTAAATAGCAGTAGTGAGCATCCATTGGCGCAGGCAACCTTACGTTATGGGGAAGAAAATAAAGTAAAAAATCAACCGGTTTTAAATTTTGAAGCGGTAACTGGTAAGGGGGTAACGGGTACTTTAAAAGAGGAACAACTTGCTTTAGGCAACCAGAAATTAATGGAGCAAATTAAAGCTAAAATTGATGCTGAATTAGAAGAACAGGTGAAACCTGCTCAAAAGCAAGGTAAAACAGTTTCTTATGTGGCTGTTGGAGGTAAGGTTGTAGGCTTTGTGGTTATTTCTGATAAAATCAAAGCGTCCAGTGCAAGTGCCATCAAAAAGCTTCAGGAGGAAGGTTTAGAGGTAATGATGTTTACTGGCGACAATGAGGATACTGCAAGGTCGGTAAGCGAAACATTGAACCTGAATGGTTTCAAAGCTCAAATGCTTCCACAGGACAAGTTGAATGAAATTAAAAAACTACAGGCTGCAGGTAAAAAAGTAGCTATGGCGGGTGACGGTATTAATGATGCTCCGGCTTTATCGCAGGCAGATATTGGTATTGCTATGGGTACAGGAACAGATGTTGCTATAGAAAGTGCGGGCATCACCTTGGTAAAAGATGATTTAAATGGGATTGCAAAAGCAAGGTTGCTGAGCCATAAGGTAATGGGAAATATAAGGGGGAATTTATTCTTCGCTCTTGGATATAATGTTTTGGGGATACCTGTTGCAGCAGGTCTTTTGTATCCGTTTTTTGGAATTTTGTTGTCTCCGATGTTAGCGGCGTTAGCGATGAGTTTTAGTTCGGTATCTGTGATTCTGAATTCTTTAAGACTTAGAAGAGCCAGGATTGATTAAGTCTTTAGGCTGGAGTTTTCGGGATGCCAAGATGACTGAATGAATTGTAAGAATGGGGTGTCCTGGCTATGTATAGCTTTGGTATCTTAATCGTGTTTTATTCTATACCAAACACTTTTATGAAAAATTTAAGAACGGCCTTGTTTCTCTGCATTTTTGCTTTCTCATTTCCTGTTTTTTCTCAAACAAAATCATTGTTGGGAGAAACGCCGGCACAAAAATCCCATCGCATGCAGTGGTGGACAGATGCCCGTTTTGGGATGTTTATCCATTGGGGATTGTATTCATTGCCAGCAAGGCACGAGTGGGTGAGAAACTATGAAAGAATTACGAATGATCAGTATCAAAAATACTTCGATAACTTCAATCCTAATGAATTTAATCCGAAGGAATGGGCCAAAAAAGCGAAGGCTGCCGGTATGAAATATGCCGTACTTACAACCAAACATCACGAAGGTTTTTGTCTGTTTGATTCAAAGTATACGGATTATAAGTCTACCAAGACGCAGGCTAAACGTGATTTAGTGAAAGAGTTTGTTGAGGCTTTTCGTGCTGAAGGAATTAAAATTGGATTTTACTATTCTTTAATAGACTGGCACCACCCTGATTTTACAATTGATGATACTCATCCGCTTAGGGTAGATGGAAATGAGGCCAGTAAAGAAGTGGCTTATGCACGGTTAAATAAAGGGAAGGACATGGCCCGTTACAGAGCTTATCTTAAAAATCAAATTACAGAGCTACTGACCAATTATGGAAAAATTGATATCCTTTGGCTTGATTTTTCTTATCCCGGAAAATTTGGTAAAGGGCATCAGGATTGGGGTTCTGTTGATCTTGTGAAGACGATAAGAAAACTACAACCCAATATTATCCTGGACGATAGGGCAGATTTGAAGGATTATAGTGATGGTTATGATTTTGTAACACCAGAACAGGTGAAGCCTGCAGAACTTCTGAAATATAAAGGTAAATATTGGGAAACCTGCCAAACCTTTTCAGGCTCATGGGGCTACTTCAGAGATGAAAATACCTGGAAAAGCCAGCATCAGCTGCTCGATCTGCTGACCACTTCAGTAGCAAATGGTGGAAATCTTATTTTAAATGTTGGGCCAACTGCCCGCGGCGAATTTGATTATCGGGCTAACAAGGCGCTGGATAGCCTGGGCTATTGGATGCATGCCAATAACCAAGCGATATACGATTGTACTTTTCCTCCTGATGAATACAATTTACCAGCAGAATTGAATGTACGGGTTACTTATAATCCGTCTAAGAAGAAATTGTATCTGCACCTTTTTGATTATCCGACCGACGGGAAAATAACTTTACCTAACTATAACGGTAAAATCAGCTATGCGCAATTCCTGAATGACGACTCAGAAATTTTGTTTAAGTCTGATGGGAATGGGTTGATTTTAAATCTTCCAAAATCAAAACCTCCTTATGAAATTCCTGTAGTAGAATTAAGTTTGAAATAGATTGTTCCCTGTGCTTGCCTTTGTTTTACCAGAGGCAAGCACAGAACGTAGATCAATTCGATGCCCTCGATTGACAATTCAACGGACATTTTTGCTGTTTCGCTAAAGAAAGCTCATTAAAAAGTTTAGTTGCTAATAATTTTGTGCCATCAAAGTAATTAACAACAAAAGAATAATGAAAAACACAAACGTAATAAAATTGAATTTCGGTCCGAAGATGCTATTGGCTTTTTGTCTGTTGCTAACATCTACGTTCACTGCTTCTGCCCAAAAATCGGCCGTATTGGATGCTTTTTCCAAACATGGCATTGACGCCGGTATACTCAATCCGGATAATCTTAAGCGACCAGATGACTACGCTTTTGACTTTAAACAAACTGTTACAACCACTGGTAAACAAAATATTACTGTGGCGAGATTTGATCCATCGGGTCCAAAGGAAGAACAATGGACTGTGGTTTCTGTAGATGGGAAAACGCCATCTAAGGGAGACATTAATTCCTTTAGAAAAAATCAGGCTAAATCAGAGACGCCTCTGCCTGATGATTCGAGCTATAAAATTGAGAAAGAAAACTCAGGTTACCTGGTGATCAGTTTCAAAATGGATCCCAATTCTATCCCTAAAGATGCTTCTTTTATGAAAGATTGCAAATCATATCTCAGCGTCAATCTCAGAACTAAAAGGCTGGAACAGTCGCAAATCATCAATGAGAAGCCTGTTAAAATTAAGATCCTTAGTGCTGATAAGTTTGAAGGAACTTTAAAATACAATTGGAATGCTCAGGCGAAACGTTATTTCTCTGCAACCGAAGATGTTAATATCCAGGCTAAGTTTATTGGGCAGGCGGTAAATGTGCAAACCAGTACAGAATATTCCAACTATACCAGGAAATAACCAGTAAATCTGGTTCGATTGGATTTAATGATTGCAATACCTTTTGGGTCCCTTACTATTGAAGCATATGCAGGGGCTCATCAGGTGTTTTATTATTCTTACATAAATTTAGTCAGTATTTTCAATACCCATCCTTTCTTTGTGTAAGGCGGGTAAATGATTTCAGACATATTTATGGAAGATTGAAAGACAACAGCTCTCTCATGGGAAAATGTTTTGAAGCCAAAAATTCCATGACAACTGCCAACTCCACTTCCGTTTACACCGCCAAAGGGTAAATTGGGATTCGAAATATGAATTAAGACGTCATTAATACATGCACCACCAGAACTGGTGCCGGTTAATAAACGTTTGATATTGGCCTTGCTTTCGCTAAAAATGTAGAGGGCTAGTGGTTTGTTTTTTTTGTTGATCCTATCCATCGGAACCTCCAAGGTGTCGTAAGGGATAACAGGAAGTATGGGGCCAAAAATCTCTTCTCCCATAATTTTGCTGTCATCAGCCAGGTTGCAAAGGAGGGTAGGTTGAATGGTGAGTTCGGCTAAAACGGCTTCTCCTCCCCAGGCGACATTTGCGCCTTTGCCTACCGCATCATTGATTAGCTCCATTAAACGGTCTGCATGTCTTCTGTTGATGATCTTCGCATAGGATAATTCATCGCTCTGTCCGTTTTCTTTGAAAAACATAGCGGTGGCTGCAGACTTATAGTGTGTTATAAACTCATCTAGTTTAGATCTGTGTACAAACACATGGTCGGGTGCGATGCAGGTTTGTCCGGCATTGATCAGTTTGCCCCAGGCGATTTTTGTTGCTGCATTTTTGATTTTTGCAGTTTCGTCAACCACCACGGGTGATTTTCCGCCTAGTTCCAGTGTTACTGAACTGAGGTTTTCTGCTGCTGCCTTCATTACCACCTTTCCTACGGCGGTACTTCCGGTAAAGAAAATATGATCAAAAGGGAGTTTGAGCAGTGTTTCAGAAACCTGTTGATCACCTTCGAAACAAGCTACTTCATCTTTGCCAAAAGCTTTTTCAATGATTTTTGTAATGATTGCGCTGGTAGCAGGACTGAATTCAGATGGTTTTAAAATTGCACAATTGCCTGCTGCTATTGCAGAAAGTAAGGGGCTCATCATGAGCTGAAATGGATAATTCCACGGAGAGATGATCAGGCAAACGCCTTTTGGTTCATAATAGATTCTGTTTTTAGCAAATAAACTCGCAATACTTTTGCCTGCATATGCCGGTCTCATCCATTTTTTGAGTTTCTTAATAGCGAAATCTATTTCACTGTAGATGAAAATGAGCTCCGTAACAGCAGATTCGAACCTGCTTTTTCGTAAATCTGTCTGCAAAGAAGTATAGATTTCTTCTTCAAACATCTGGATGGCTGATTTTAATGCCTGCAACTTATTGATTCTTTGCCGGGCAGTACTGTATCTAAGTGCGTATTTGTTTTTTTGCTGGAGCTCAAAAACTTCGGTAATGGAATCTATCATTATTCTTAGAATGATTAGTTTATGGTAAGTTATCAAATTCTTTGAAAGAATATTAGCCATTATCTGAAAAATGATTAAATTAAGGGTATCTAATTCTTAATTTAACCTCATGCAAGGAATTACAACTTTTAAGGTGAGTCCGATAATTAAAATGGCGCTGGCAAGCCGTTTTTCCTTGCTGAATACTACAAGAGACAAAAATATCTTTATCCTGATCATTTTTGTTTTTAGCCTTTCTTTCACTTATATCTTTATTCCTTTTAATATCAATAAATGGTATAGTGTAACTAATTTATCTTTTTTTGAGATTATAAGTGTTTTTTCGGTCCTTGGCGCAGCAACCCTTGCACTTACTCAATTTGGCTTAAGAAAATGGTTTCACCTGGAAATGTTGACTTGTGTACAGTATGTTCTATGGGGGATTGGTGAGATGATGATTTTATCTGCAGTTGTTCTTGCAGTGGACTGGCAGTTCAATAACCATCCCGATCTAACCATAGGTTATTATCTTGATACGTTTAAATATACTTTGCTTATCGCAATTATTCCTTATATCATTTCTCTGCTCGTTTTATTTGCGTCGCATAAACATCAACTGGCTTGTGTTCTTTCCAAAATGAACGAATCAAAAATTCATTTGGATAATTTGCCTATTGAAGATGAAAATGGAAAAGTTGTATTTACGCTGTGTGCAGATCATTTGTTATTTTTTAAATCAGAAGATAATTACGTCGAAATCTACTACCTGCTTGGTGGTGTGGTTAAAAAAGAACTGGTCCGGACAACGTTGAAGAAAATAGAAGAAAAATGCGGCCATCTAGGATTTGTGAGGGTTCACCGTTCTTATGCGGTCAACATAAAACATGTTTCATCTTCTCGAAAAACGGCCAAAGGTTATTTGCTGCAATTTAATGTTGTTCCAGATTTCCAGGTTCCTGTATCGGCCTCTTATCAAAATCAATTTAAGAGTTTTCTATTCACCCCATAATTGCGGTATTTCACCCCAAAATAGGTTTTAAACGATAGTATTGAGTTTAATGCGATTTATATTGCACTAACCAAATTAACTAAAACCTATCGGGCATGAAAAAGAAGATATTATGCTTTTTGCTATTTCCTGTTTTTATGATGGCAAGTCTGCAGGCGCAAACCATTAGGGGAACACTAAAAAATGAGGCAACGTTGGAACCGGTTTACGCGGTGTCCATTCATGTAGAAAATTCAAATGAAGGCACCTATTCTGATGATCGTGGAAAATTTCAGTTAATGGTAAAGAAGAGTCTACCGCTTACGCTCATTATTTCTTCTATCGGTTTTGAAACTCAAAAGGTCATTGTTCAGCGTTTTACGAGCCCAATTGAAATTATTCTTAAGCCTACTTCTATATTGGGGCAGGAAGTGGTGGTGTCGGCAAGCAGGGTGGTCCAGAAAAAACTATCCTCTCCTGTTACGATTGAGCAAATCAGTAGTAAAGACATTACCAATTCTGCCCAGTTGAGCTATATGGATATGTTACAAGGTTTAAAGGGAGTTGATGTGACGGTATCCAGTATTGGGTTTACCAGTGTAACCACTAGGGGCTTTAATACCAGTGGAAATACCAATTTTACACAGATTGTAGATGGAATGGATAACCAGGCACCTGGACTTAATTTTCCATTGGGTTCTGCGATTAGTTTGACAGAGTTGGATGTGGATAATATAGAAGTACTTTCTGGAGCTTCGTCTGCACTTTATGGCTCCAGGGGCTTAAACGGTACTATGGTCATGACGGGTAAGAACCCGTTTAAATATCAGGGTTTAAGTGTGTTGGTTACCCAGGGGGTAAACCATATTAAGAACAGCAGCAGCAATGATCCTCAGGGTGCCTCTCCTTATTATGACTGGACGATTCGGTACGCAAAGAAGATCAACGAAAAAATGGCCTTTAAGATCAATGCGCAATATACACTGGCTAAAGATTGGGTGGCCACTGATACGACTAATAAAAATGGACCTGGTACGAGGTTCACCGATCCCAACTATAATGGCGTAAATTATTATGGAAGTGCGACTTCTGTAGATATCAATCCCTTTTTGCAAGGGGCTCTGGCCAGTAATCCGGAACTGGCTCCAATTATTAATCCTTTATTGGCAAAACCTAATTATGTGGCGCGTACAGGCTATCCTGAATACGGATATCTGGATAATACAGCCAGGATGTTCAAGGCCAATGCTGAATTTCGGTATAAGATTAATCCAAAGCTGGAAGCCATTATGTCTGGTACTTTTGGCACAGGAAATATTGTTTATACCAATGATACACGTTACCAGCTTAAGAATTTTAAGGCTGCACAGTACAGGGTGGAACTTAAAAGCGATAAATGGTTTGTTCGCGCTTATAATACACAGGAAAACTCTGGAAATACCATTATTTCCGGACCCACAGCTCAATATATTAATGAGGCCTGGAAAACCAGTTATGATGGCAATACTGGCGGTTGGTATCCGGAATATACTTCGACTTTACTTAATTCACTTGCCAGCGGTGCCTCTTTACAAAATGCCAACCTCGCCGCGAGAGCATTTGCAGACCAAGGGCGTGTAGAGCTTGGAACTCCGGAGTTTAATGCGCTGAAAGACAAAATTACGAATACACCTATTTCTGAAGGAGGAACTTTGTTTTTAGATCGGAGTAAATTGTACAATGCGGAAGCTCAGTATAATTTTTCAGAACTTGTTAAGTTTATGAGTGTAATAGCCGGAGTGAACTGGCGTCTTTATCGTTTGGATAGTAAAAACACGCTTTTTCCAGATAAAGATCAGCCAATTAATGTAAAGGAATACAGCGCTTATGTACAACTGAGTAAGAAACTGGCTGAAGACAAATTAAGTTTAAGTACATCCTTCAGGTATGATAAGAACACCCTGTTCTCCTCACCTAAAGTAACCTCAAGGGCTTCGGCTGTATATGAATTGGCGAAGGAGAATTATCTCCGGTTTTCTTATCAGAATGCTTATAGTTTTCCTTCTAATATTCAGGCACTGCAGAATACCCTTAGCGGTTATAACAGTTATTCTTCGGGTGGGTCTTCTTATTTATTGAATGGTACGTACCATTTTGATCAATATGCGCCTTATACCCTGGAAAGCGTAACTGCTTACCAGCAATCAGGAGATGCATCTTTATTAAAAAAATTCGAATACAGTGACATCAAACCGCAGTCTGTAAATGCTTTTGAACTGGGCTATTCTGCCTTGATTGCCGACAGGTTTTTGTTTGATGTATTGGGTTATTTTTCCACATGGAAAAATTTCATTGGCTATGCAAATGTTGCCAATACGCCTGGTACAGATGATGTAAGTGCTTTTAAAGATCACAGTACCTATGTGCAGTATAATATTGCTTTTAATGGTGGTGAAACGGTCAATACATACGGTTATGCAGCAAGTTTAAGTGTTGATTTGTCTCATAATTTTTTGGCTAAGGTTAATTATTACTCGGATTATTTGAAAAATAAGAACAACAGTCAGATCAATAATTTCAATACCCCTCATTACCATGTGAATTTAGAATTTGGAAATACTGGTTTTGGTAAAAAACAAGTTTGGTCTTTCGGAACGGCTATGCGTTACAAACCGGGCTATTTCTACGTGGTTTCGGGAGGTTTAGCCCAAGGGCAGGTGCCTTCTTCTGCAGTAATTGATGCGCAGGTAAGTTACAAATTGATCAAAGCGCATTCTTCTTTCAAGCTGGGCGGCACAAATCTGACCAATAAATACTACTCTACTGGTATTGCAAATCCAAACATTGGGGCTGTTTACTATTTGACTTACGCCTACAATGTTCTTTAATAATTGTTAATGATAAATCTCAACTATGAAACGATTAGTCCAAATTACCGTATGTTTTTTCCTCTTTAGTTCTGTCTTACAGCTCTCTTGTACGCGTTCAACCGATCACCAAGATGACTATAAGATCAATCTTAGTTTTAAACCGGGAGAAGAAGCTAAAATTGTAGATGCATTTTTGGCCATAAAGGACAGTACATCCATTACTTTAAAGCAGGGTCTTTATAAATTTGATAACTTGAGCATTGCCCAGGTAAACCACATTAAGATATTAGGTGAGGGACATGATAAAACGATACTGGACTTTACCCAGCAAAGCCAGGGGGGAGAAGCGATCAGGGTAACGGATGTAAAGGACTTTAGGATAGAAGGAATGACGATTCGGGATTCTAAGGGGGATTTATTAAAAATTAACAAAAGCCGCGACGTAACCATCACTCATCTGCATGCGGTATGGAGTAAGGCTGATTCTACCAGTGGGGGATATGCGATTTATCCGGTGATGTGTAAAAATGTATTGATTGAAAATTGCTACACGGAAGGCTCTTCTGATGCAGGAATTTATGTGGGACAAACGGATAGTGCTATTGTAAGAAAGTGCAAAGCGGCTAAGAATGTTGCTGGCTGTGAGATCGAAAATACTTCTCATGCGCAAGTGTATGAGAACGAATTTTACAATAATACGGCAGGATTTCTGGTTTTTGATTTGCCGGATCTTTCCAAAAGAGGTGGCCATGTAAAAGCTTACAACAATTATATTCATGATAATAACTTCAGAAATTTTGCGAAATCAGGTAGCTTCGGGACAACCTGGGGGGTAGGGAATGCTTCTCCTGGCTCGGGGATTATCGTTTTGGCTGCATCTGATGTTGAGATTTACGAAAATAGAATCCTCAATAATAATGCTTCGGCCATTATGATTGCTTCGGGTTTTGCAGTTGATAGTGAGGCGGGAAAAAAAATGAATCCGAACTATTACCCAATCTCTAAGAACATACATATTCATAACAACACCATTACCATGGGGCCTGTTTTTCCTAAACCTGTATACGAACACCGTATTGGTAAAATACTTGTGGCGGTTGAGCAGCAATTAGACCGGCTTGAGCCAAGGCGGAAAAACAAACGTATTCCTTTTATTATGTATGATGGTATTTCCAGTAATATTCTGACTGGGGGGAAGACTTTAAATCCAGATTCGATTTGTATCGATCAAGCCGGTGATAATGTGTTTGTT
>NZ_QAIL01000481.1:26043-47492 GCF_003061025.1 Pedobacter sp. HMWF019
TTTTTTAAATATAAATCATGTGCAGAATTGGAAACCAACAACAGATATTGCCGCTTTTAAGTGCAATCAGGCGGTCAAATCTCATTAAGATAAGGAAGTTTAATTATAAGTGTTTCATGCGTAAAACGTATATTTTTAGTACTCTGTTTCTTTTTGTAGTCTCATTAGCTCTTGTGGCGGGAAATGGTTGTAAGGGAAAGTCTGGTCAAAAGATCAATCAAAGGATTGAAAACGAATTCGAGTTTAAAGAAAAGCTTTCTCAATATGGATTCTTTAAGGGAGAACTCCGAAAGTTAATTCCGGAAGAAGGTGTTGTAAGTTACGAGCTCAGCACACCACTATTTACGGATTATGCAGTGAAAAAGCGGTTCATTGTTCTGCCGAAGGGAACTGCAATGAAGTATACTGCCAATGGAGGACTTGACTTTCCCGATTCGACAATAATTGTCAAAAACTTTGCTTATATAAATACTGAACACCGAAATGTGATGATTGAGACGAGGTTGTTGGCTAAAGATCCAAAAGACAAAAAATGGAAGGTCATGAATTATCTGTGGAATGCTGAGCAAACCGATGCAATAAAGCATATTAGTGGAGCAAAAGTTCCAATCGCTTTGCTTGACAATAATAACAACAAATTATTGACCAACTATCAGGTACCAAATACCAATGATTGTAAAAGGTGCCATATAAAAAATGATGTATTGACACCTATAGGACCCAAAGCCAGAAATCTGAATTTTACGGTAGCTGGACAAGGGAAGAATCAGTTACAGCAATGGGCTGCAGAAGGAATATTAAAAGGATTGCCGCCAATTAATGAGGTCAAGCAACTTCCAAACTGGGCAGATGCCAGACATTTTACACTGGAACAACGGGCCAGGGCTTATTTAGATGTCAATTGTTCACATTGCCATACTAAAGGTGGCGATGCATATAATACAGGACTCTTTTTAGAATATGAGCAGACAAATCCTGATCATCTGGGTATTAAAAAAGCACCGGTTTCGGCTGGTGGTGGTGCTGGTGGATTAGATTATGACATCATTCCAGGTAACGCTGCACAGTCTATACTTCTTTATAGAATGAATAGTGCTGAACCAGGAGTTGCCATGCCGGAACTTGCCCGGACGGTTGTCCATAAAGAAGGAGTGAAGTTGATCCGGGATTGGATAAATAGCATGAAAAAGTCGAGCTTGTGATCCATGTACATATTTAGCGGCATAAGAATTGTAGTAGTCTTATTCAAAATGACTTATGAATGTAAAGCGGATTTTTGGGACAATTTTAACCATCTTAGGAATTATCGGGCTGATATATGCTGGTTTTGGTTTTATAAAGCATAGTCTTCAAACTCGGGAACTAGTCGTAGCAGGAATAATTGGCCTTATATTTTTTATTTCAGGTATCGGTTTGGTGAAAAACACCAAGGATGAATCCTGATCATGGCCACATCAAAAATAGCCTTATTAATTTAATGATATCATAATGTCTTTTATATCATCTTTTTATAAACATTGTTTAGTATTGCTATGTGATAAAAATTAAAAGATGGGTTTAACAAAGGAAGAAATTGCTCATTCAGTTAAGGAGATATTTGGTCTTTACGAAAAATATGGAAATGAAGATTACGGAGAGAGCGTAACGCAGTTGATGCATATGACGCAATGTGCAAACCATGCCATAAAAGAAGGTGCTTCAGATGAAATGGTTATTGCGGCTTTTCTTCACGATATTGGCCATTTTTTAGAAAATGAAACGAGTATGGGAGGGTATGGCAGGCAAGACCATGACCGGTTGGGTGGTGAGTATTTGTTGAGTCACGGCTTTTCTGAACGTATGGTTAAATTGGTGTCTAGCCATGTCAGGGTAAAGAGGTATCTGACTTTTAAAGATAAAAGCTATTATGAAGAGTTATCGGAAGCAAGCAGGATAACCCTGGGATTTCAGGGTGGACCTATGAATGCAGAGGAAGCGATGGTTTTTGAAGGGGATCCGGACAAAAATGATTGTATCAAAATCAGGTTTTGGGATGATTTGGGTAAAGAGCAGAATATTCCAGTGGATCAGGAGGATCTGAACAGATTAAAGAAAATGATAACAGCTTATCTGGAAATACTGAATGTACAATACTACTCATAATAGTCCAAGCTGGTTGGCTTCCATTATGAGCTCGGCAACATTTTTTGCACTGAATTTCTGAATGAGGTTTCTGCGGTGCGTATCAACAGTTAGAGGGCTTAAAAAAAGTTCTTCTGCAATGATATGACTTGTTTTGCCTTGAGCGAGGAGCGATAAGATCTGTTTTTCACGACGGGTAAGCTGTGGCCTGTCTTGCAATTGATTTTTTGAAGGGCGGCTGATGATTTCGGTAACCTCTTTACTAAAGCAAATATTTCCCTTTACAGCTTCTGAAATGCAATGCCTAAGCTCGTCCAGAGAACTGTTTTTTAGCAAATATCCACTGGCACCATTTTGAATAGTTTGCATAATTATGCTCCTTTCGGTGTGGTTGCTTAGAATAAGGACAATGATAGAGAGAGATTCCCTTTTGATCATTTGACACAGATCCATTCCATTGATATCAGGAAGGGTAACGTCCAGCAACACAAGATCAACCTGGTTAACTTTGATATAACTAAGGAAATCTTCTCCTTTAAAGAAGGTACTTGTTACCTCAAGGTTCGTTTCATTTTGAAGCAGGGTCTTTAGCCCTTCGATTACAATTGGGTGGTCATCTACTAAGGCTGTCCGTAATTTATCTGTCTGCATTTGTGTTGAGCTCAATATTAATTGTTGTCCCTTCGTTAAGGGCCGAAGTTATTTCAAAGCGACCTTTAAGAAACGCTATACGGTTTCTTAAATTGTCTAATCCCATGCCTTTTTTACCATCCAGTATTTCGGTGTTAAATCCGATACCATCATCTTCAATCGTAATAAAAATGGTGTCGGCATTCTGGCTGCATTGAAGTATAATATGCGTTGCCCGGGCATGTTTTATGGCGTTGGAAATTAACTCCTGAACAATGCGGTATATATTTAACTGTACGGTTAAAACAATGTCCTTTTCAATATTAAAGGGTTCAAATGCGATGTGTAAACCATCGCGCATATAAAATTCGCAAAGATCTTTAAGTGCCACTTCCAGACCAAATTTCAATAAGGTTTCCGGTACCATATTGCGGGCAATACGGCGCAGTTCGCCTACCGATGTGTCGAGTTGGTTGATAATACGGTGCAGGTCTTTATCTTCTGATACCGAAGCATTGTTATTGGTCCATCCGGATAAGCCTATTTTTACTCCGGCAAGCATGCCACCAAGGCCATCGTGTAAATCTCTGGCAACACGTTCCCGTTCATTTTCTTCTCCATCAAGCATTGCTTTGGTTACCTTTAGCTGTTGCTTTTGCTCCAAATCTCTAAGTTGTTGCTGATAGTTGATTTCTTTTTGCTCAGATAATTTTCGATTGTTGCGTGCGTTCAGCACAACGAAGCTGAGTATCATCAGTAATAATAGACAGCCGGATCCTAAAAGCCATTTATACAGGCGTTCGTTTTTTGTATTTAATGCAGATTGCTTGTTTTGAGCTTGTAACGTGGTAATCTTTTGTTGATTTTGTGCAGTCCGGTATTTTGTTTCCAGCTCATTTATTTTAAGTTTGGTCTGGCTGTTTTGAATACTGTCCTTTAAGGACCGGGATTTGTTTAACCATAAATAAGCTTCTTTATAATTTTGGAGATGTTCATTTGTCTTGGCCAATTCTGAATATATTTCAGCTTTGTCATTGATGTTTGCTGTAAGGGTACCCTCGTTAATAATATCCATTAGGATTTGCCTGGCTTTATCATAGGATTTTTGGCGGCTGTAAACATCATATTTTCTAAAGATGAATTGCTGGTACAGTTGGTGCTGATTGTATTTTTTTGCTAAAACAAGACCCTTGTCTATACTGGCCAGTGCTTTTTCAAATGCTGCGATGGTGGTATAATACAATGCTTCATTGTAGTAGTATAAAGGATAGTTCAGGGATTCTGGAAAGGGCTTGAGCAAGCCCTGTGCTTTTTTTAATAATGGTATGGCTTGTTTGGCCTTATTTTCATAACAGGAGATGCTGATTCCATTCAAATAGGCAAACAAAAGGGTAGTTGATCCAGGACTTTCTTTTTCCAGTAAGTCAATGGCCTTTTGATTATAAGATCCGGCTTTGGCAAACTGATAGTTGTTCATTAAAATAGTAGAAAGTTGGGTGTAGAAATGGGCGATCAGCTTTTTATTGCCTGCTTTTTCTGCGTTAGGAATTGCTTTATCGAGTATAATGCGGGTTATAAATTCGTATCCTTCCTTTTCTTTGTTCATCAAGGCATAATTGAACCAGGAGGAAGCCTGGTTGCCATAAGCTTTTCGGTTAGGAAATGTGGCGAGTGCTTCTCCTGCTTTCTTAAAGGCCACAGATGCCTTGGCCTGGTTCCAGTTAAAATAGTATTGTCCTTCATAAAAGAACGATAGTGCATTGTAATATGGATATTTTTGGGCCAGTTGCTTTCCTTTCAGGAGATAAGACTTGCTTTTAGCGGTGTCTTTATATTTCCAGTAGTCAACCAGCAAAAAATTGACGTTGGCTTTTGTTGTATCCGCAGTGTTTTTACGTAAAATGCTTTCCAGGCTATCCAGGTATTTTTTTTCGTTGAGTGGGATTTGTTGTTGCGAAAATACTTTCAGCGTAGCTAATAAACATATAATAATCAGGTGTATGTTTTTCATGCAAAAATAGGGTCGGTAAAATTTAAATATCCGGCTAAAATTGCAAACTGACTATAGTTTTTTTGTCTGTAATTTGAAAATACCTAGAAATCAGTAGAAATAAAAACCACAAATCAGGGTATTTATTTTAAGGGGGGGATCAAATAGCTTTGTCTTCTAATCTATCATTAATCGAAATTTACGTCATGAAAAAAATTATTACTGCTGGTGTGACCATTATGGTATTTAGTTTCACAGCAACAAAAGCACAAGGTATTTTGGACAAAATTGACAGGGCAAGTGACAAGGTAAATCATGCGGGAAATACGGCTGATAAAACAAAAAGTACGGGCGACAAGATCATGGGTTTTTTTGGGAAGAAGAAAAAAGCCGGTACTGAAAATAGTGGTAAAACGAATATCAAAATAACCGGGGGGACTTTTGCCATATTGAAGGGCATTAATGATCAGCTTCAAAATGTTAAAGGTATAGAAAGTACCAAAATGAAGTTCAGTGGCGCAGGAAACTCTGGTATTATCGTACAGCATGCTGGCTCTAGTGATGATTTACTGAAAATACTGCAGAAAGCTTCGCCTGATGTTTTTGCGGAGAAGAATATAGAAGGACTGGATGATGGGGAGATAGCAGTGAAGATAAAGTAATGTCCCTTGCCGAAAATTGAAGAAGAGGTGATGATGAGTTAAAAATATGTTAAAGAATCATAATTTGAGTGTTTTGCGGATGAGACCGTCTATTTTGGCAAAGTAAACATCTCATTCACTTATGATTTTTAAACGCTTTTATGGTTTGATCATTGTATTGATCCTGGCTTATCCCACTTGTGCTCAAAACCGATCTATTGTTATTACTGGAAAAGTGTTAGACATCATTAGCCATGCCCCCCTGGAATCTGTAAGTATATTGATTAGAGGTTCGGGGCAAGGAACCACGACCAACAACAATGGAATGTTCGATTTGAAGACGAATGGAGCGGGGAAAATTGAATTACAGATTTCCAGTCTTGGTTATAAAACTCAGGTTATTCCTGTACATACATTAAAAGATACTATTCAAATTCGGATTCTCCTTTCAAGAAGTGCCGGACTTTTAAAGGAGGTGGTCATTACGCACAGAAGCCCTCTTCTTATTATTCAGAAAGCCATCCAAAACATTCCTAATTGCTATCTCAGCGTGCCACATACGTTAAAGGGGTTTTATAGAACATTTACTAAAAAACAAAACGAATATCTACAGGTTTCAGAGGCAGTATTTGATATTTATAATTATGGTTATGTAAAAAGGAAAAATAACCAGCTTCGTTTGATTAAAATGCGTTCAGTTATTGATGATCAGGCCACACACGGACTGGATATTGGTATGAAGCCTAAAGAAGTTTTTGAGTTGGATATTGTGAAAAAAATTAGCCATAATCCCATATTTAATGAAGAAGGACTAAGAAAGCACCACTTTAGATTAGAAGGGATAGAATATTATCAAGGGCATAAAGCTTATGAGATTACATTTTATCCGAAAGAAAAATTGGAAAAAGTACTGTACGAAGGAAAGGTATGGGTCGATTCGGCTACTAATGCGTTTATGGCTTTTGACTATAAAATCAGTAATGAAAATTTGCAGTTTTCCCATTTTGGAAATGCGGTGGAACGGATGATGATGAATTTAGCAGACCTCCAGATTTTTAACAAAGGAGAACGTTTGCAAACTACCTACCGCGAAGTTGGTAGTAAATGGATACTTTCCACCGCGGTTTATAACAATACTTTGGGATTAAGCAGTAAGAAGAAAAATTACAATTTCGATGCCAATGTCCGTGTAAACTATGTTACCACCAATGTGGATACGCTACACCAAACGCCGTTTACAAATAAGGAAATATTGGGAAACAACAAACTTATTGAATTTCAGGATACCGGAGTAGCAGGAGATTTCTGGAAAGATTATACAATTATCTTTCCAGATTTTGATGTAGAGAAGGTTGGATTGGAAATTAAAGCAAGAAATGAAAAGTTTAAAATTAGACATTGATCGGATGATATACGATCGCCTGTATAATAAAGACAGCACCTCATTGCTTTGGTATGAGCTTTTGCTATCGGACGCAGTATTATGCTCATTAATGGCCTATTCAATTCTAATTGCTAATTTTATCCTGAATTCGTAAATACTCACACATGGAAAACACAATGAAAGTGGAAATATGGAGCGATGTAATGTGTCCATTTTGCTACATCGGTAAAAGGAAGTTTGAAGCAGCATTGGAACAGTTCCCTGATAAAGACAAAGTACAGTTGGTTTGGAAGAGTTTTCAGCTTGCACCTGAACTGATCACGCAGCCGGATAAAAGCTTACATCAATTTTTGTCGGAACATAAAGGAATCAGTTTTGAACAAGCGAAAGGGATGAATGACCATGTTAGTCAGTTGGCTAAACAGGTTGGACTGGTTTATAATTTTGACATTTCAATTGTAGCAAATTCATTTAATGCGCATCGGTTTACTCATTTTGCAAAACAGTATAACAAGCAGAATGAAGCGGAGGAATCTTTGTTTCGGTCTTACTTTACCGACGGAAAGAATATCGATAACTATCCCACTCTTATCCAGTTGGGATCTGAAATTGGACTTGATCCGATCGCGCTGAAGACAGCATTAGAGAATGGAAGGTATGCTGACGAGGTTAGGACTGATATTTATGAAGCACAGCAGGTTGGTGTACGTGGTGTGCCATTTTTTGTATTCAATAGAAAATATGCTGTTTCAGGAGCGCAGGAAACCCCGGTATTTTTGGAAACGCTGCAAAAGTCATATGCAGAGTGGTGGCAGGAAAATATGGAGTTTTAATAACATAGAAGCCCGGGTTATTACTCCGGGCTTCGTGTTTTAATGTCTATTGGTGACGGCCATCATAAGGATTATCTTGATGATGATCGCGGTGGTCTCCTGATCTGTGGTCCCTGACTACGCAAGAGCTGAAGCTCGCTGCGATTGCAATCAGGAGTACCATGTATTTAATTGTTTTCATGACACCTGTTTTTATTTTTAATGTGTTGTTTTTCAGTTTAAAAACATCTCAGCTGGCAAAAAGTTTCAAGTAGTAGATAATAGAAATTGTTGGATAGATTAATATTAGAATGAAGGAAACAGGACAGTACAGGTTGCTAATCTGGGAATAGAGGCTTATTATTGCAACGTAACCTCGTAAAACCAATATGAACCGTTCTAAACCAGAGATGAAGCCTGTTTTTCATAATGTACTGCTTTCTTGTTTTTTAGCACTAGGCTTAAATGCACAGGCAGATACCGTCCCAAATAAAACTTTAGCCGTAAGCCTTCAATGTGAACATTTAATTAAGCCGTTGGGTATAGATGTATTGCACCCGCGACTTTCCTGGATGATTTCTGATGGCAGACAAGGGGCAAAACAAACGGCTTACCGTATTTTGGTGAGTGAAGATTCTTTGGATGTGGTTAGAAAAAGAGGTGCTTCCTGGGATTCTGGAAAAAATACTTCAGGTACTTCTTTGGTTTCTTATCGTGGAGCTGTATTAAAACCTTTTACTAAGTATTTTTGGGGGGTTGAAGTGTGGGATCAGAATGGCAAACCTGGAAGTTCCTCCAGCGTGTCGAGTTTCGAAACTGGTATGATGAAGATGGAAAATTGGAAGGGAAGCTGGATCAGTGACGGAGACGATATCAATAAGCGTGAAGCGCCTTATTTCAGAACGATATTTCAGTCGTCAAAGCAGATCAAATCTGCCAGGGCTTATATCGCAGTGGCAGGATTATATGAACTGTATTTAAATGGGAAAAAGGTTGGAAATCATAGACTGGATCCAATGTATACACGCTTTGATAAGCGGAACCTATATGTTTCTTACGATGTAACCGCTCAATTGCAGGATGGAAAAAATGCGATTGGTGTATTGCTTGGCAATGGTTGGTACAACCATCAGTCTATAGCTGTATGGAACTTTGATAAGGCACCTTGGCGGGCAAGGCCTGCTTTCTGTATGGATTTAAGAATTACTTATGCAGATGGAACATCAGAAGTGATTACTTCGGGAAAAGACTGGAAAACCAGTTCGGGTCCAATTGTACTGAATAATATTTATACTGCAGAACATTACGATGAGCGGCTTGAACAGCCCAATTGGAATATGGTGAACTTTGATGATGGGAAATGGACTAAGGTAGTTTTGCGTAAAGCACCTTCAGAACAGGTGGTGAGCCAGGCCATGCAACCTATCCGAAATGTAGATGAAATTCCGGCCAGATCGGTGAAAAAATTCAATGACACGACTTATGTATTTGATCTGGGTAGAAATATATCTGGGGTCAGTAAGATTAAAGTTGACGGAGAAGCCGGAACCGTAATCCGGATAAAACATGGGGAACGTTTGTATGAAAACGGAGGGGTAGACCTTTCTAATATCGATGTTTATTACAGGCCCAAAGACAATACCGATCCTTTTCAAACGGATATTGTTACTTTATCTGGCAAAGGACCATTAGAGTTCATGCCTAAATTTAATTACAAAGGCTTTCAATACGTAGAAGTTACCAGTAGTAAACCAATAAACTTAACTAAGGAGAGTATTACCGGTTATTTTATGCACAGTGATGTTGCAGCTACAGGAAAAATCAGTTCTTCTAACCCCTTGATAGATCGTTTATGGTGGGCAACGAATAATTCTTATTTGTCTAACCTGATGGGCTATCCAACAGACTGTCCGCAAAGGGAAAAGAACGGTTGGACCGGTGACGGGCATTTTGCAGTGGAAACAGGCTTGTTCAACTTTGATGGGATAACAATTTACGAGAAATGGCTGGCAGATCACCGTGACGAGCAGCGGCCGGATGGCGTACTTCCTGATATTATTCCTACAGGAGGCTGGGGCTATGGTACAGCCAATGGGACAGACTGGACCAGTACCATTGCCATCATTCCATGGAATATTTATCTTTTTTATGGCGATAGTAAGTTGCTGGAAGATTCTTACGGAAGTATTAAAAAATATGTTGATTATGTTGAAAAGATCAGCCCTTCAGGATTAACCACTTTTGGAAGAGGAGACTGGGTGCCCGTTAAATCGTCTTCTTCGTTAGAATATACTTCTTCTGTTTATTATTATGTGGATGCTGCTATTTTAGCGAAAGCAGCAAAAATGTTTGGTAAGCAGGCTGATTACAGTACTTATAGTAATCTTGCAGAGAAAATTAAACAGGCCATTAACGATAAATATTTCGACCGGGAAAAATGTACCTATGCATCGGGCGTGCAAACTGAACTCAGTATGGCGCTGCAATGGGGTATTGTTCCTGACGAATTTAAAATTAAACTGGCCGAACAGCTTGCAAAGAAGGTAGCTGCTGATGGCATGCACCTGGATGTAGGGGTGCTTGGTGCTAAAGCCATTTTAAATGCATTGAGTGACAATGGACAGGCGGAAACAGCCTATAAGCTTGCTTCGCAGGATACCTACCCTTCCTGGGGATGGTGGATCGTAAATGGGGCTACTACCCTTTATGAAAACTGGGATATTAAAGCAGCAAGGGATATTTCTTTAAACCATATGATGTTTGGAGAAATAGGGGGCTGGTTTTTTAAGGGTCTGGGCGGTATCCATCCGGATGAGCAACATCCTGGATTTAAGAATGTATTGTTGCGACCTAATTTTGTTTCCGGACTTGAACATTTTGAGTCTGAACATGATGGGCCCTTCGGTAAAATTGTTTCTTCCTGGAAAAGATCGGGTCAATCGGTTATCTATACCGTTAACATCCCAGCCAATTCCAGCGCTACCGTCATTTTTCCATTAAAAGGAGGTAAAAAGGCCTATAGAAATCATCAGCCAGTAGCCGATAAAATGGAAATTGCAGCAGGTAAGTATCAGTTTCAAATTAAATAACTAAATTGTTTGAGAAATGATGGCTGAACCTTTTTTTGATTTTGTACATATTGATGAGTATTCTGCTACACCAAAATACTTGCAGCTTTCTGATGCGATCATCAATGCGATTGAATTGGGTAATATTAAAAAAGACAATTTATTGCCATCGATCAATGAACTAAGTTATAAGCTGGAGATTTCGAGAGATACGGCAGAAAAAGGATACCGTTACCTGAAAAGAATAGGCGTTATTAATTCTGTTCCAGGTAAGGGATATTATATCTCTAACGCAGATTTTAAGCTGAAGATTAAGATATTTCTACTGTTCAATAAACTAAGTGCACATAAAAAAATTGTTTATGATGCTTTTATTGCCGCATTAGGCGATGACGTATCTGTTGATTTTTATATCTATAACAATGATTTTATGCTTTTTAAGAAGTTTCTTTCTCAGAAGAAAATGGGAGAGTACTCTCATTACGTCATCATTCCGCATTTCATAGAGGGTGGTGAATATGCAAAGGAGGTCATTAATACGATTCCAAAAGAAAAACTGATTTTAATGGATAAGTTTATTCCTGGGGTTGATGGGACCTTTGGCGCAGTTTATGAGAATTTTGAACAGAATATCTATGATGCACTGGAACAGGCTTTAGCCCATTTGAGTAAATATCATACCTTAAAAATCATCTTTCCTGCGAAAAGTTATTTTCCAAAAGAAATTCTGGATGGATTTCATCGTTTTTGTCAGCAATATGCATTTTCTCATTACGTAGTTAGCAATATTGAGCGGGAACCCATCAATGAAGGAGAAGTATTCATCAATTTGATGGAAAATGATCTTGTGCAATTGTTGGAGCGTATTATTGAAATGGGCTATCAAATCGGTTCTGATGTGGGTGTTATTTCTTACAATGAAACACCCCTGAAAAAAATACTTCTTAACGGAATTACCACCATATCTACCGATTTCCGGTTCATGGGGGCTGCCGCTGCCCGGATGATACTGGATCAGTCCAGAACGCATGTTGAAGTGCCTTTTAAATTTACCAAACGCGCTTCTATTTAACAGATCTTTTGCCGGTTTATGCATTAGCATGATGGTACATGACAGTTGAATAAAACAACTTGTATAAATTAGGAACATTATACTATTAACCATTTATAAATCCTTTATGCAGGTAATTTTCGGCGTCATTTTCCATTTTATAGGAGGCTTTGCCTCTGGTAGTTTTTATATACCCTATAAAAAAGTAAAAGGATGGGCATGGGAAAGTTATTGGATTGTTGGAGGTCTGTGTTCCTGGCTTATTGTGCCGCCATTGGCCGCTTGGGTAACCATTCCTGGTTTTATGGAGATTATAGCTCAAACCAACGGAAAAATTTTATTGCTGACTTATTTCTTTGGTCTATTATGGGGAATAGGAGGGCTGACCTATGGCCTTGGTGTGCGGTATCTGGGTATATCTCTTGGAAGTACTATTATTTTGGGTCTGTGTTCGGTATTTGGCTCATTGGTGCCTTCTTTATATTACGACTTCAATCCAACTCCGGGTAAAAACAGCTTGTCTGATATGGCGGGAAGCCAGTGGGGGCAAATGGTATTGACTGGCTTATTGGTTTGTGTAATAGGGATTGTTGTTTGTGGTCTGGCCGGAAGTATGAAAGAAAAAGATCTGGTGGCCTCGGGTAAAGGAGATCCATCGAACAAGGACTATAAAATTGGTATAGGACTGATCGTTTCTATTATATCGGGTATCCTGAGTGCTTGCTTCGCGTTTGGTATTGATGCAGGTAAGGAAATGGCCAGCCATGCCAATGAAGCCTGGAAGGCATTAAATCCTGGACAAGGAGAATTCCTGTTCCAGAATAACGTAACCTATGTGGTGATTTTATGGGGCGGGTTAACCACTAATCTTTTCTGGTGTATGGTGTTAAATAAGCGCAATAAAACCTTTGGTGATTACACGAATAAAAAGGCACCACTACTTAAAAATTATATCTTTTCTGCCTTGGCAGGTACCACCTGGTTTTTACAGTTTTTCTTTTATGGAATGGGGGAAAGTAAATTGGGCAATGGGGCCAGCGGCTGGATCTTACACATGGCCTGTATTATTTTGGTCGCCAATGGCTGGGGGCTGGTTCTTAAAGAATGGAGCGGTGTAAAGAGAAAGACTTTTGTAACTGTATTAGCCGGAGTAACCATCCTCATCTTATCCGTTTTTATTGTAGGATACGGTAACTCCATCAAATAAATAAATTATCAAAATCAATGAATAATAATTATTATGACTGCTAAAGCAACTGAATTTAAACATGTAAGCTATTTGTGGGACGATGCTAAGGCCGCTGAAATGGCTGGCGATGAAGTTGCATTGTTGATCTACCGTTCGAACTTATTGGGCGCAGATTTACGCTTAACAAATTATGGCGGAGGTAATACCTCGTGCAAAGCAATAGCCGTTGATCCCCTTACCAGACAAGAAACTGAGGTGATGTGGGTTAAAGGTTCAGGAGGAGATATTGGAACATTGAAAAGAAATGGCCTTGCGGCTCTGTATGTAGACCGTTTAAGGAATTTAAAGAACATCTACAGAGGGCTTCAGCATGAAGATGAAATGGTAGAATTGTTTAACCACTGTATTTATGACCTGAATTCTAAAGCACCGTCTATAGATACACCTTTGCATGGTTTTTTGCCTTTTAAACATATTGATCATCTGCACCCAGACGCAGCTATTGCTATAGCGGCTGCAAAAGATGGAGAACAAATTACGAAAGAATTGTTTGGTGGTACGATAGGCTGGGTACCATGGCAGAAACCTGGTTTTGAACTGGGTCTGATGCTGCGTCAGTGTTTGGATGAAAATCCTGGGATCCGCGGGATTATGCTGGGCTCTCATGGTTTGTTTACCTGGGGAGATACGGCTTATGAAAGTTATATCAATACATTAGAGGTTGTAGAGAAATGTGCTGAATATCTGGAACAGAACTATGGTAAAAAAGGACCGGTATTTGGTGGAAAAAAGATCCAATCTGCAGATCCAGAGCTCAGATTAAAGCAAGCTGCTGCTATTGCCCCGGTTTTAAGAGGGTTTTGCTCTAGTGAGAAGCATATGGCTGGTCATTTTACAGACGAGCACAGAGTACTGGAGTTTATCAATTCTAATGATCTGGACAGACTGGCACCCCTGGGTACGAGTTGTCCTGATCACTTTCTGCGGACGAAAATTAGCCCTCTGGTCCTTAAGCTGGATGCTGCGGCTGATTTAAGTGATGTTAAAACTTTAAAAGAAAAGCTGGCACCAGAGTTTGAAGCTTACAGGAAAATGTACAAGGCCTATTATGAGTCCTGCAAACATGATAACAGTCCTGCCATACGGGATGCCAATCCGGTGATTATCTTATATCCTGGAATAGGTCTGTTCTCCTTCTCAAGGGATAAGCAAACGGCTAGGGTAGCTGCAGAATTTTATATCAATGCCATCAATGTAATGAAGGGTGCGGAGGCAGTGTCCGAGTACACTTCACTGCCAAGACGAGAAGCTTTCAATATAGAATATTGGCTTCTGGAAGAAGCCAAATTGCAGCGGATGCCTAAACCTAAAGCCTTATCTGGAAAAATCGCTTTGATTACAGGCAGTGCCGGAGGAATTGGTAAAGCGATAGCACATAAGTTTATCGAAGAAGGAGCTTGCGTAGTGATTAATGACAATGATGCCAGCAGATTAGAAAAAGCTAATGAAAGTTTTCATCAGGAATTTGGAAGGGATGCATTTACTTCAGTAATTTTGGATGTAACGAAAGCAGATAGTATTAATAACGCTTTCAAAAGGGCCTGCTTGGAATTTGGTGGGGTGGATATTGTTGTAAATTGTGCAGGAATATCTATTTCGAAACCTATTGAAGAGCATACGGAGCAAGATTGGGATCTTTTATACGATATTCTGGTTAAAGGCCAGTTTTTGGTCACCCAATCTGGAGTGGAAGTGATGCGCAAGCAGGATATTGGTGGTGATGTATTGAACATCGTGAGTAAAAACGCTCTGGTTTCCGGACCAAATAATGCAGGATATGGTTCTGCAAAGGCTGCTCAACTACATTTAAGCAGGTTAAATGCAGCTGAATTGGGTGCTGATCGTATTCGGGTTAATACGGTTAATCCAGATGCAGTGATCTCTGACAGTAAGATTTGGGAAGGTGCCTGGGCAGAAGGAAGAGCTAAAGCTTATGGTATTTCTGTAGCGGAACTGCCTGCTTTTTATGCGAAACGGACGTTATTGAATGAGGTGATTTTACCTGAAGATATTTCTAATGCCTGTTTTGTGTTTGTTGGTGGCTTGATGAATAAATCAACAGGCAATGTGTTGAATGTAGATGGAGGTGTTACCACTGCTTTTGTTCGTTAATAAATAGAAAAAATGATAACCAAAATATAAACTGATGAATTTAGAAAACTATCATATAGAGGAACATAATCAGGAGAATTTATCTGCTCATAAGAGAAAACTAGAGTCAATCAACTCGGATATTCCAAACGCAGAAGCCATCATAGAGAAACTGATCACTTTTCAGATTGGAATTCCGAGCTGGGCGTTGGGAACGGGTGGTACCCGTTTTGGACGTTTTTCTTCAGGTGGTGAACCCAGGAATATTGAAGAAAAAATAGAAGATATAGGTCTGCTTCATAAACTTAACGCTTCAAGTGGCGCTATCTCCCTGCATATACCCTGGGATACGACAGATAATGTAAGCGCGATCAAAAGTCTTGCAGCACAACAGGGTTTACGTTTTGATGCCATGAATTCTAATACTTTTCAGGATCAGCCCGGACAGCAGAATAGCTATAAATTTGGCTCTTTACAGCACGTGGACCGTGCCGTGAGAAAGACAGCAATTGAGCATAATATAGAAGTGATCCGTCAGGGTGTTGAATTGGGTTCTAAAGCTTTAACGATTTGGTTGGCTGATGGCTCTTGCTTTCCAGGACAGCTTAATTTCAGAAAAGCATTTCAGAATACACTTGGAAGTTTACAGGAAATTTATGCGGGTCTGCCAAGCGACTGGAAGGTATTTGTAGAGTATAAGGCTTTTGAGCCTAACTTTTATTCTACCACAGTTGGTGATTGGGGACAGTCTTTGTTATTTGCAAATAAGCTGGGACCTAAGGCCTTTACGCTTGTTGATCTTGGACACCATTTGCCTAATGCCAATATTGAACAGATTGTTGCTTTGTTACTTATGGAAGGGAAATTGGGTGGTTTCCATTTTAATGATTCCAAATATGGTGATGATGATTTAACTGCAGGTAGTATGAAGCCTTATCAGTTGTTTCTGATTTTTAATGAGCTGGTGGAAGGAATGGATGCAAGAGGAATGGACCATAAGGATGATCTGGGCTGGATGATTGATGCATCCCATAACGTTAAAGATCCGCTTGAAGATCTCTTGCAATCTGTAGAGGCGATTATGATTGCCTACGCGCAAGCCTTATCTGTAGATCGTAAAGCTTTGCAGGAGGCACAAGCTGTTAATGACGTGGTTCGCTGCCAGGAAATCCTGCAGAATGCTTTCAGAACTGATGTTCGTTCACTGGTTGCTGAGGCGAGATTACGCTCGGGGGCTGCTTTGGCACCGTTACAAGTATTCAGGAAATTTAATATCAGACAAGAACTGATTAAAAACCGTGGAACTAAAACGGTAGCAACGGGACTTTAGATATGGGTTCGGAAATCAAAAAAGTACCTGTTATAGCAGTTTTTGATGTTGGGAAAACCAACAAAAAGCTGTTCCTCTTTGATGAGCACTATAGAATTGTTTTTGAGAGAACAGCAAGGTTCATAGAGACTTCTGATGAGGATGGGGATCCCTGTGAGAACCTGGAAAGTTTAAGGCTTTCTGTTTTTGATTCCCTGACGGAAGTTTTTAGAAATCCAGCTTTTGATATCAAAGCCATTAATTTTGCAACTTACGGGGCGAGTTTTGTTTATATTGATGCCGATGGTAAGCCACTGGCACCGTTGTACAATTATCTTAAGGATTATCCGGAGGATTTGAAGACAAAGTTTTACCATACCTATGGTGGAATGGAAGCCTTCTCCAATCGAACAGCATCTCCGGTTTTGGGAAGTTTAAACTCAGGAATGCAGCTTTACCGGATGAAACATCAAAAACCGGAAGTGTTTGAGCAGATTAGATATGCACTTCATTTGCCCCAATATTTAAGCTATCTGATTTCCGGAAGAGCTTATTCTGATATTACGAGTATCGGTTGCCACACCAATTTATGGGATTTTACAAAAAATGAATACCATGAATGGGTTAGAAAAGAAAATATAATAGATAAACTGGCGCCTATAGTCCCCTCAAACAGTGTAATGCCTGCTGCTTTTCCCGGTAGCAGTTGTGCTGTTGGGACGGGACTTCATGACAGTTCAGCGGCTCTGGTGCCTTACCTGGTTAATTTCCACGAACCTTTTATTTTATTGTCAACCGGTACATGGTGCATTAGTTTTAATCCCTTTAATGCAGCTCCGCTGACTGCAGAGGAATTGGAAAATGATTGTTTGTGTTATTTGCAGTATGAAGGTAAGCCGGTGAAGGCCTCCAGGTTATTTGCGGGATATGAACATGAACAGCAGCTTAAAAGAATTGTAGCTCATTTTGGAACAGATAGTATTTCTTTCAGGTCGATGACCTTTGATCCTCAAGTGATTGAAAGATTATTACTGATGGAACAGGGGGAGGAGGCATTGCCTGAAGAAAAGACTACGGGTCTTAA
Organism: Pedobacter sp. HMWF019; assembly: GCF_003061025.1. Lineage (GTDB taxonomy): Bacteria > Bacteroidota > Bacteroidia > Sphingobacteriales > Sphingobacteriaceae > Pedobacter. The sequence goes on from NZ_QAIL01000481.1 coordinate 43,474, forward strand.
AGTTTCTGCATTTGCCAAGCGAAATCTTAATAATTATGAATCGGCTGCTGTTGCTTATCATCAGTTGATGTCAGATCTGGTTAATGAGCAGGTTATTTCTACCCGTAGGGTACTCACTGATACTCCGGTAAAGCGAATTTTTGTAGATGGAGGCTTCAGTAAAAATACTTTATTTATGAATCTACTGGCCAGGGCACTTCCTGATATGGAAGTTTTTGCTGCACATATGGCTCAGGCTACAGCAGTAGGTGCGGCATTGGCTATTCATAAGTCTTGGAATTCCAGGCCTTTGCCAAATAATATCATAGATCTGAAATACTATGCTGTAATCAACCAGCATACGGTCTAAGAATAAATCGGGAAGCACCTGTTGCGTTCCTGATCAAATGCAAGTTTAAGTGTGTAGAAATTAAAATCATTTAATCTATTCACTTAAACTTTTAAAAATGAAAAGTAAAAATTACGCGGCAGCTTTAGCAAAAAAAGGAACGATACTATTATGCTCTGTACTTCTATTAGCCGCATGTAAAAAAGACAAAGCTGCCGACCCTCCAGTTGTAAAACCGTCAAAACTTGCTTTGGTGGTTTCTTCGCCAGGTGCCCCTGAACTCTCTTTCTTTGCTAATGGCACTAAAGTAACGACATCAAAGGCCTTAAACTACAATACTGTAATTGACTATATGGACCTGAAACCAGGAACGGGAGAATTCAGTTTTAGAAAGAAGGATGCGACGGATGTACTTGCAAAAATCAACTATACTGCTAAAACCGGAGTTTCGTATACACTTCTGGTTGCAGATAAATCTCCAAAAGCAGCTGTTGTTTTGGTTGAAGATGACCTTTCTGCACCTGCAACAGATAAAGCAAAAGTGCGTTTCGTGAATTTATCCCCTGAAACTACTGTACTTGATCTATATGTTGCAGGAAAGACGGAGGCTGCATTAAGTAAAAAAGCATTCAAAGAAGCTTCTGCTTTTGTTAATGTTGACCCCGCTGTGGAACTTAAATTTGAGATAAAAGAAAATGGAAAGACAGATGTTCTGGCCACGTTAGACAAGTTCAAAGTTGAAAAAGGAAAAATCTATACCGTTTGGGTAAAAGGCTTAAAGGATGCTACAGATGCCACCAAGCTAGGTGTTGAAGTGATGACAAATAAATAGTAAGCCCATGATAAGTACAACAGGATTTGCTGCATCAGGCAGCAAATCCTGTTGTACTTATCTTTGATCTGATCACCAAAAGATGACACTAAAAGCTGCACTATGCTCAGGCCGATGAAAAGCAATTTCGGACTTGCAGAAATCTTGGCGGGATTCAGCAAAAACAGTAATTCATCGAAAGAGAAGATTTACAAGATGTTTTATGGTTATGTAATGGCAGTAATTGTAAGGTATACTTCAAATATCCATGATTCTGAAGAACTTGTAAATGATAGTTTTATTAAAATATTCCGATATGTGGAGGCTTTCAAATCACCAGAAAGGCCTGAGGAGCTGGAAAAGGCTTTTAAAGGCTGGATGGCTAAAATTGCCTCAAGAATAGCGATTGATTTTATAAAGAAGCCCAGAATCGACATCACAGAAAATGAATTTAGCGATTTGCATCATCCTTTAACTTTTCCAGAAGAGATGTTAAAATTAAATGTTACAGATCTGATGAACCTGCTCAACCGTTTGCCCGAAATTCAACGGCTCATCTTTAATCTCTATGAAATAGAGGGGTTTTCTCACCAGGAGATTTCAAAAATGCTAAACATCAAAGAGAACATTTGTCGGGTCTACCTGAACAGAGCAAAACTCAAATTAAGAACGTTGTACCAGATTAATATGGAACCTAATGGCACGTACTGAAGAAGAATTTCTGACGCATGTTAAAGAAACTTTCCAGCAAGAAGAATTTCCTTATCAGCCAGGTGCCTGGGAAAATTTTCAACAGCAGCACCGTAAAAGGAAATATACTGCATGGATAGGATGGACAACGCAGGCCGCGGTTTTTATCTTGTTCTTTTTTGCTCTTTTTTATTGGAAAGAACCCCTGCACTTAAGAAAAAAACAGGATCAATCTCAAACAATGTCTGGTTTAAGGAAGAGAGGCCAAATATTACCTGAACGTTCTAATGTCAGAGCAAATAAAGTATTGTCAGTACTGACAAAAAGGATTCAGAACAGAGCAAGGGAGGTTCAAATGGCCTTTAGTGAAACAGTATCTATTCAAACTGATAACAGCGGCCCTGGGCCATCTGAGGATTCTTGTGGAAATGCTTTCAGGATTCCTGCAGCGGCTACTCGCAGATATTCAAAACCTGCAGAAAAAAATAATCCTTTTCTTGCTTTAAAAGATGACAGCCCCGCAGAATTTAGTGATACAAAAAAATGGAAATACAGCGTTTTAATATCCAATAGTTATAGTCATTCAGGAAAGATGAGACTGGGCATTGGCGGGGGATTGGAGTATGCTTTGAATGGAAAGGCTTCTATAATGTCCGGACTTTCCCTGAATCAGCTTTCAGCCTTAAGTAAAATGGAAAAGGATCCGTCGAATGTTCCGGGAAAGACGCTTACTTCTGTGCAGACTTCCATTTCCGGTTTGGATGTACCGATAGATTTCAAATACAGTTTGAATTCTAATACCTATGTGAGTATTGGCATTTCAGTTACTGGCATACTTAGAAAATCTCAGGTGATGGCTTATGAGGAGAAAAAATTTGTCAGTGTACTGGTGACTGGAGAGAATGGGCCAAGTTTCGAAAGTAAACTGATGTCTTCAACAGAGACTGTTCCAGTTGCTTCAGGTGAGCTTCCGCAACAGAATTATCTTTGTTTTTATAACTTGTCTTACGGCTTTAACCAAAAAATCAGTAAACGGCAACATTTGATTATTGAGCCATTTATTAAAATTCCGATGAGGCCCTATTCGGATCTGAAGACCAATTTAACTTCTGGGGGAATCAGGCTTAAGCTGGAATTTTAGACAATCAGCAGAACATCCTGGCTTCTTTTTCTGTATTCGGTTGGTTTTAAACCTGTTTTCTCTTTGAAGATTTTTGAAAAATAGAAACTGGAATCAAAATTCAAATCAATAGATATTTCTTTAATAGGGGTATTGCTGTTGCACAGCATTTCTTTTGCCTTTTCTATCTTAAGTTGTAAAAAATATTGGCCTGGAGATAGTCCTGTGTAATTTTTGAAGAGTTTGCGAAACCAGGAATAACCAACATTTAAATCTTGTGCTGCTTGTTGTGGAGAGTAGGAATTACTGATATTGGAACGGAACAGTAACCTGGACTGGTTAATGATGGTCTCTTCTTCTTTGTTTTCTGTTGTACTTTGTTTCATTGCTGCATGGCAGGAACCAATTAAGTGGAGTACGGCGCCAGAGATCAGCGGCTGGTAGCCCGGTTTTTCCTCCTTCGTCTTTTCTATAATGAGATTATAGATATTAAATATGCTTTCATTAAAGCCAATGTAAAGACAGGGATGCTCCGGATTAAGATAACCGGAGTGATGGAGGTTATCTACAATATCTCCTTTTATTCCTACCCAATATTCATTCCATCCGGTGCGGTTGTCGGGTTTATACCGATGTTTTTCATTGGGGAAAAGCAATATAATCGTGCCTGCCTTGATTTCAATCTGTTTAATGCTCTCGGATTCAAAAATACCCTGACCATTTGTAATGTAAATGATCTGATATTCTTGTAACACCCTCCAGCTGTTCCAGTTGAAATTATGGTGTGCCGGATGATTTTTAAATGGATATACATTTGTTGCTTCAATATGTGTACAGCCTGCATTGAGCACGGTTAAACCCCAGCTTTCATCTTCTTTACTTACCGGAAGGTATTTGTAAAAATTAATCATAGTCAATTACATGTGGTTTTTTTACTAAAACTAATATTTTGATGCTCAATTTCACGCTGTATATCAAAAAATACAGATGAATTATCAAATTTTTAATTTTTATATCAAATATTCTTTTTAGGTCGGTTTTATTCCTATGTAAATGAATCAAAAACTTTA
>NZ_QAIL01000482.1:0-4283 GCF_003061025.1 Pedobacter sp. HMWF019
ATACATCACTGCATTATTGCTGATCCCGGTAATGGCGGTCGCACAAAAGCAGGACTATATCCTAAAAGGTAAATTCGCTGATCCTCAAACGCGGGGAAAAATCTATGTCAGCTATTATGAAAACCAAAAGAACAAACGGGACAGTGCCGAAATTAAGAATGGAGCATTTGAGATCAGGGGCAATGTGGAAGGGCCAACCTCTGCATGGATGGATTTTAAATCTGAAAAGACGCCCGGGAAAAAACGGGGTTACGATGGACTTTCCTTATACCTTGATCATGGCCTGATCAGCATTAGCATTCAGGACTCACTAAAAAATGCCCTGATCAGCGGCTCTCCAATCAATACTGCGTATAAAAACTACAAAGCTGTTATAGAAATACCAGATAAAACGATTGGAAAATTGAAAAGCGCTTACTATAAACTTTCAGCTGAACAAAAGAAAGACAAGTCTGTAACCGATATCCTGGAGAAGGAGATGGATAAAGCAGATATAGACAAGCAGGAAGCGCTGAAGCAGTTTGTGGTTAAAAATCCAGGATCTTATTTCAGCCTGATGGCTTTGCAGCAAATAGGTGGATCCTATTTTGATGCGGCTAAAGTTGAACCTTTGTTTAAGGGCTTATCTCCCCAGCTGCAAAATTCCAAAGAAGGCCTGGCGTTGGCGGCATCTATTGCTGGGGCGAAGGCAACGATCATTGGGAAAGCAGCCCCAGACTTTGCTCATAATGACACCAATGGCCTGCCGGTGAAACTATCCGACCTTAGGGGGAAATATGTACTGCTGGATTTCTGGGCTTCCTGGTGCGGACCATGCAGGGCAGAAAATCCTAATGTACTCAAGGCTTACAATACTTACAAGGATAAAAACTTTACCGTTCTTGGCGTTTCCCTTGATCAGGCAAAAGATCGTGATAAATGGCTAAAAGCCATCAAAGACGATGGTATGCCCTGGACACAGTTGAACGATTCAGATCATACCGATACACACGGGGCAGGTAATTTATATGCGATCAAGGCGATACCTTCTAACTTTTTGATCGATCCACAGGGCAGGATCCTGGCTAAAAATTTAAGAGGAGAAGAGCTGGAGAAAAAGCTGGCCGAAATTCTGAAATAACATCTACCAAAAGGGGAATAATAAGAAAACATAGGCCGGTGGATGCCGGCCTTGTTTATAAACGATTAGTGGTCTTTACGTTGCATTTATACAATTGTTATTTTATAATTAATTGAAACTTAATATGATTAGCGAAAAAATGTATGTACCTTTGCGCAAATTTTATGAAGAAGATCGTCGATTACAGAAAATTGTTAGGTGTACAGAAGGATGCCGAGCTAAAAGAATTAAAAACCATTTACCGGAATTTAATGAAAGACTGGCACCCGGATAAGTTCCAGGAAAGCGAAGAGGCTAAATTAGAAGCTGAAAATAAAAGCAAGGAAATTATTGAAGCCTATCATTTCTTAGTAAGCATTGCACCGGAAACTTTGCAACTTTCTTTAGAAGAGTATACACAAACAACTTCTTCCTGCGGTATTGCTGATTTTACCTGGGAGCGTCAGGTATTAAAGGTTTACTTCCTGGATGGAAGCGGATACGAGTATTTTGAAGTTCCAAGGGCGGTTTATGTTAAATTGGTTAATGCAGATTCACCAGGCAGATTTGCCCGCAGACATATCTTTAATGTATTTCCATACCGGAATATAGCTAAGCAGGAAACTGCCTAAGCAGATCCTGATTTAAATGGATCAGCTTAATATGGTCCTAAAATCTTTTTTTAAATCTAATTGTTCTAGTTTTGTTAGCATCAGATTAACAAAACCAGAACAATTGAAATCTTTATCCTCTCCTTTTAATAAAAGTATACTGGCTTTAAGCCTTGGATTGCTTTGCCTGTTTGCTGCCTGCAGCACAAAAAAGAAGGCCATTAAAACAGTTGTACTGCCTGGCGAACAACCAATACACCCGGCAAGGGAATTCCGTGCGGCATGGGTTGCCTCTGTAGCTAATATCAACTGGCCGTCGAAACCAGGGCTCTCCACTCAGCAACAACAGAAGGAAGCGATAACCCTGCTTGATTTTCTACAAAGGAATAATTTTAATGCTGTGATCCTGCAGGTTAGGCCCCAGGCCGATGCCTTGTATAAAAGTGATCTTGAACCCTGGTCGTATTTCCTGACAGGTAAACAGGGGAAGGCGCCTAATCCTTACTACGATCCGCTTCAGTTCTGGATAGAGGCTGCACACAACCGAGGCCTGGAGCTGCATGTATGGCTTAATCCTTACCGGGCTTATCATACCTCAGGTAAAGGCCTTAGTGAGCAATCTGTTGTTAAAAAACATCCCGAACTGGTTGTTAAACTCAAAGATGGACAATACTGGATGGACCCCTCTAAAAAAGGAACTCAGGACTATTCTGCAGCTGTGGTAAAGGACATTGTGAAACGTTATGATATAGATGGGGTTCATTTTGATGATTACTTTTATCCATATGAGTCTTATAATGGAGGGGCAGATTTTCCAGACAACGACAGCTGGACAGCTTATCAGAAAAGTGGCGGAAAATTATCACGTGCAGATTGGCGCCGGCAAGGCGTAAATACCTTTGTTGAACGGATATACAAAGAGATCAAAGCAGAAAAGAAATATGTAAAATTTGGTATCAGTCCTTTTGGGATATGGAGGCCGGGCTTTCCTGCATCTATACAAGGAATGGACCAGTATGATAAATTATATGCGGATGCTAAACTTTGGCTGAACAAGGGCTGGCTGGATTACTTTACACCACAGTTATACTGGAGAATTAATGATATTCCTCATAGTTTTCCTGTTTTGCTGGATTGGTGGGCAGGAGAAAACACCCAGAACCGTCATTTGTGGCCGGGACTGAATGTAGATCTGGGTGCAGATGAGGTTATTAACCAGATTATGATCACCAAGGCAACTCCTTCCAAGAGTACCGGAGCCGTCCACTGGAGCATCGGTAGTCTGGTCAAAAATGAAAAGCTCATCAATGGAATCTTTAACGGGCCCTATCAGAAAGAAGCACTTGTTCCTGCCAGCCCATGGCTGGACCAATCTGTTCCCGCAGCTCCAGTGGTAGAAACCACATCTCAGCAAACACAATTGAAGATCAGCTGGACACACCCAAAAGAAAACGAGGTCTTCAAATGGGTGGTCTATTACCAGTATGGTACAAAATGGGGCTATACCATTCTTAACAGGAATGATCGCTTCCTGGTCAAGCCTAAAGCTGGTCTGAAAAGGATTGCTGTAACAGCTGTTGGTCGTACAGGAAATGAAAGCTTATTGAAGGAAACCCTTACGGGGCTTTAATCCGCAGGTGGACTTTCCAGTTTGTAGGCCGTATCTCTTTTATGTTCCGCAATTACAAAATGACTGGCCATTGTACTCAAATTAGGAATCAAGGCCAGCTTATGCATAAAACTATTGTAGGCCGGCATATCCGGAACGACCACTTTCAGATTGAAATCATAATGACCAGTTGTATGATAACATTCCATGACCTCATCAAATAAGGTTGCCTGCTGATGAAAGCAATCCAGTGAATCGGAAGAGTGGTCCTTGAGTTGCACCTGAGTATATACAGTGAGCATGCTGGAAATCTTTTGACAATTCAGAAGGGCAACAGAACTGCGTATATATCCTTTTTTTCGGAGAATGCGAATCCGTTCATACACAGCAGGGGCAGACTTGTTCAGTAGCCTTGCAATCTGTTTGTGTGGTAATTCTGCGTTGCTTTGCAGAATAGTTAAAATTTGAATGTCTGTTGCAGTTAATTCGGGTATCTTAAACATGAAATTAGTTAGCAGGGCGTGCTTACTTATTTACAATTACAAAAAAGAATCAGGTTGTACAAATATAGATTAAAGTCGGGGTAATAAACAAGTGGTTCAAAATTAAATTTGATTTTTTGTTTCAATTGACCTATATTTCCAAATATAAGTTTGCTAAGGTGTTTAAAACATTAAAAACTTATGGAATTGGGGGCTTACGATTGACGGCTATCCTTAAAAGGGTGATGTTTGCAACCGGAAATTGAAAATCCTAACCAATAAACCAACCAAATACCATTGTAATGAACCCGTTATCTTTAAAACTATGGCTCCAGACCAATCTGCTGCTTCTGCTGCTTTTCCTGGCTGCCTGTCAAAACAACGCCTCAAAAGAAAAAAGCGAAGCTTTCAAAGAAAATATTGATGGTCAGGTTTCCGATCTGTATGTTTTAAAAAACAATAACGGAATGCGTGCGGAGATT
>NZ_QAIL01000482.1:4293-11482 GCF_003061025.1 Pedobacter sp. HMWF019
TATTGGGATTTGACAGTGTATCTGGTTATGCAAAATCTACGGAACCTTATTTTGGTGCCACCATTGGCCGCTATGGTAATAGAATTGCCAAAGGAAAATTCAGCCTTGACGGAAAGGCCTATCAACTCACGGTTAACAACGGGCCAAACACACTCCATGGTGGAAAGCAAGGATTTCAGTACAGGCTCTTTAGTGCAGTGCAAAGAGGCGACAGCAGCCTTGTATTGAATTATACCAGTAAGGACGGAGAAGAAGGTTTTCCTGGAAAGCTGGAAGCACAGGTCACATATACCCTTAGTCAAAACAATGAACTTAAATTCGACTATAAAGCCAAAAGCGATAAAAATACGATTATAAACTTAACCAATCATGCATTTTTTAATCTGAACGGAGAAGGTAGCGGTTCCATCAGCAAGCATGAACTTCAGATTTTTGCTGACGCATATACCCCGGTAGACTCTACATTAATTCCGACAGGAAAAATTGAGGCCGTAACAGGTACGCCATTCGATTTTCGCAAAACTAAATCAATCGGTCAGGACCTGAATACGCCTAATGAGCAACTAGGTTTTGGGAAAGGATATGACCATAACTTTGTGCTGAGTGATAAAGCGTCCTGGAAGTATGCAGCAAAAGTTAAAGGAGATCAGTCGGGTATTGTGATGCAGATTTATACGACTGAACCGGGACTGCAATTTTATGGAGGTAATTTTATGCAAAGTAAAAATAAGATGAGAGGTGGTAAATATGATGACTTCAGGACTGCGTTCTGTCTGGAAACTCAACATTTTCCGGATAGTCCTAACCAACCGACGTTCCCTTCGGTTGTATTGAAGGCGGGGCAAACTTATCAAAGCAGCTCCTTGTATAAATTTTCTAATTAAAATAAAACTCCGGTCCGGGAAGCCGACTGGGGTTAAAGATACTGGGCATTCATACTGTCCAGCAATTGAAGCAGCGCCCCTCGGGGATTTGTGGAGATGTTAAATTTAGGTGAGAGACATGGCCGGTTCCTGGATGGGAAGCCATGTCTTATTTATTTATAAGCCATTTTTTTACCTGTTCAGCATAACTTTCCCCAATGGGAAGCAAGATCTGATGAAGTTGTATTTTCTTGTTTTGAACAGACCTTATTTTTGCAAGCGGAATGATATAACTCCGGTGAATTCTCTTGAACTGGGTATCTGGGAGCAGTTCCTCCGCTTTTTTAAGGGACATTAAGGTAACAACTGATTTGCCCTCAGTCAAGTGAATTTTAATATAATCTTCCATACTTTCCACGTACTCTATATCCCGGAGTAGGATTTTAATCGCCCGGTATTCCGCATGGACATAGATGGCTGCGTCGTCTTCAGTAGGTGGTGCCTGCATTTTAGAATTTCTAATTGCTATTGCTTTAAATACAGATTTAGAGAATCGTTGAAAATCGATTGGTTTTAACAGATAATCTACAGCCTCTAGTTCAAATCCATCGTAAGCAAACTGTTTATAGGCTGTAGTAAAGATGATCATGGGTTTGTTTTTCAGCGCCTTTGCAAGGTCTATTCCTGATATGTCTGGCATATCAATGTCCAGGAACAAAAGGTCGATTGATTTTCCAGCCAAATATTCTGCTCCTGAAACCGCATCTTCAAATGTACAGAGCAACTGGATGTCAGGAATGCGTGAGGCATAGGTGCGTATCAGTTCTAAAGCAAGCGGTTCATCATCAATAGCAATGCATTTAAGGGGCATAATTTCCTTCATATCACCCTAAATATAGATATATATTTTAAGAACTGATCATCAGATCAACTGTAAATACATCTTCCTGGCTTTTTAAGATGAGTACATGTTTTCCCGGGTACAAAGCATTCAGACGCTGTTTGGTATTAGATATTCCAACACTTTTGCGTTGCTGCTGCTGTCTTTTCTCAAAGATTCTGTTCTGTGTGTGAAAAAGAATTTTGTCTGCTTCAATTTTGATATTAATGGTAATTTGGGTGTTTTCATGATTACTTAAACCATATTTAAAAACATTTTCTATAAAAGTCATCAGAATCAAAGGGGAGATGATGTGGCCGGCTGAAATTCCCTCTACAGTGTAGTTCAAAGTCACAGTTTTACCCAGACGCAACCTCTGCAGATCAATAAAATTGCCAATACAATCCAGTTCCTCCTGTAAAGGAACGTAATCCGATTCAGCCTGATCTGTTACATAACGCATAATATTGGAAAGTTTCATAATGCTTTCTGCCGCTGCCGGATGACCAGTGATAGAGAGTGTATAGATGTTATTTAACGTATTATACAGGAAGTGCGGATTGATTTGTGCTTTTAAAAAGGAAAGTTCGGCATTGGCGCGTTCAGCCTCGGCCAGGATAGCTCTTTTTTCAGTTAATTGCCATTCCCTAATCGAACGGAGTGCCATCCCAAGCCCAACTACCATCAGGAAGATAAAAAGACTGATGATGTCAAAATGAAAGTTCCCTTTATCCATAGGGGGAGCTTGGTGATCATGTTTTCCTTCCGGTGGGGGTTGGCGGTGTTCCATGGATGGGTGTTCCATTACCGGTCGTTCCATTGGAGGTGGTTGCTTGTGTTTAGGTTGTTTGGAATGTCCGAGTAAACGGTCAAAAGGTTGAACAAGTAAAACCAATAGTAACAACAGCAGCACTGAAAAACCATAGCTGATGTATTTCTTAGTGATGTACAACCTGGGAAACAAAAACCAGGTGTTGAAGTAAAAAATAAACATATAAACGAGACAAAACAGCAGGTATTTCCACGAGAACTGGAGAGTTTGGATCCCGAGCGTTTGTTCTCCTCCCTGACTCATGAATAAAAGTGGAAAACTCATAAACAGCAGCCAGGCCACTCCATGTATCAGCAAAGCAGAGGTTCTGAATTGGTTCATCTACAAATCAACATTTTTTTACGCATAATTTTATTTTTCTATCGGTAAATCGGTTGAATGTATAGATGAACAGTAATGATCGGGTGCTTCATCGAGACAAAACAGTTGTTTATCGGGACTTCATCCAACTCATCAGACTTTCTGAAGATATTGGTTCAATAATTTTTACATTAAAAATAAGTACTATGGAAAGGAAGAATTTTTTAAGAAGCCTGATGGTTGGCGTGATCTCTACACCTGTATTGTGGGAGGCCTGCAAAAAAGATACTGACACTACAGCGGTAAGTACCGAAACAGTATCCAATTCTGGTTCGGGAACGAGTGCCTCTACCTGCGTGGTGTCGCCAACAGAAACAGAGGGGCCGTTCCCGACTAAAAGTCCATCAGCCTATGTAAGAAGTGACATTACCGATGGCAGAACTGGTTATAAGATGAAGGCTAAACTGACGATTGCAAACGTAAATAACAATTGTGCAGCATTGGCCGGTGCCATTGTAGATGTTTGGCATTGTGATGCGGAAGGCAATTATTCAGAGTATGGAGGTTCAGGTATGCAGTCTACTAATTATCAATCTGTTCACTTTTTAAGGGGTAGACAAACTACCGATGCAAATGGATTGGTTACTTTTACAAGTATTTTTCCTGGCTGGTATACCGGACGGGCTACCCACGTCCATGTTCATGTGTACAACGCTTCCGGAACTTCCCTCAAAGTCACTCAAATTGCTTTTCCAGAAGGATCCGGTACGGCTGTTGCCATTGTAAACGGTTATGCTAAAGGTTTGTCAGGTTATACTTATAATGCAAATGATAATGTATTTAGTGACGATACTGCAAAATTGGAAATTGCCACAGTGACAGGCAGTATTGCCGCTGGTTTTGATTTGTCCATTAAAATAAATGTTCCCGGATAATGAAAACGATTGTGCTTTGCTATAGAAAGGTAATTGATGCAAATACTTTGCAGGCCTGGGAGCAAATGGTGTATGAAGATTCTTATACGGAATTCAAATTGCAATTTCAAAACCTGGATAAGAATCATGAGTACCATACTTATGCGGAACTGCTGAGGAATTTGCCGAATGCCGAACAGTTGAATTTCTTGATTAGCCCGTCCATCGTGGGCTATTTGAGACAGCTGCAGGAAAGAATTCCCGACGTAGTGAATATACTCGGTAAACATTTTTTAAATTTCAAGCAGTTCCGGTTTGAACTGATCAATTCTGATATCAGGACCATTTCAAAGCATAAAATCGCGGTTAGCTTCTATTCAGAGCCAATGATCTGGCTGGATACCATTGGGAATCATCTGTTATTGGCAGAACGAGGGCAGGCGGAAGATCAACCCATCCTGACCCATTTGTTTCCTTTGCAGCCTTTTGTTAATATTCATTCTTTACAGCAATAAAATGGAACATATACCTGGTAAAATCTTTTTAAGTGAACAACGGGGCGTATTGGAAAGCCCATCTGGGAAAAGTGTCATGACCTTTAATGCAGGTAGTTATTATAATGAACACAAACACCCATTTTCATCTCTTGTACTGTTCAATGATGAAGTGCTGTCTGGGGGGAAACAGCTTCCATTAATCCTAACCTCTCCATCACATTTGATCATTTTACCAGTCACAGGAGATCTTTATTTTGATGGTCTTTGGGGCGATGCCGGGGAAGTGAACGTAGGAGAGGTTAAAATAAATAGTGGCTTACCAGAGAAGGAATTCCTGGTAACCAATCCATATCCGTCAGATGAGGTCAGTTTTTTCCAGATCAGGATTCTGGATGAATCCATCCCGGAAAATGTTTCCTGGCCTTCTTTGTCTTTCGATCTTGCTGCATCCCGTAATCGGCTTATAGAAATTCCAGTAGGTGTGCAAGAAGGACAACAGAATACTTTTCGTTTAAGTATCGGACAGTTTGATGGCAGGGCAGAGGCGTTTTATTCCTTATTTGCATCAAAAAATGAAGTATTTCTCTTCGTTATCTCCGGTGCTTTTGAGGTTGAAGGACGTTTGCTACATCCAAGAGATGGCTTGGCGCTTTGGAATACAAAAAGCATAGAAATTGAGGCGTTGAGTAATCATGCGACCTTGCTGATCCTGGAATTACTGAAAACTTAAAGTTTTTTTGTTTGTGATAAAAGGGGGTTGTGGATAAATTCCTTTAAACATACATCCAAAAGGGTTGTTATAAGTACACATCAAACCTAATTGTCATGTTAACACCTATCGAAAACCTTCCAGCTCATGTATTTGGCGTGAAAGCAGCTGGAGAAGTTAGTGAAGGCGATTTAAAAAACACGTTATTGCCGGGACTCTCTAAACTTGTAGATAAATATGGAGAAATCTACTACCTGCTGGTCTTAAGGACCCGTATTGAAAACTTTACTGCTGGAGCATGGCTCCAGGATATGATCGCAGGAATTAAGCATTTTACCAGATGGAAAAAAATGGCCATCGTAACAGACCAAAAAAGCGTGGAACGTTTTACAGACATTTTTAGTTATGTAAGTCCGGGTGAAGCCAAAGGTTTTTCCTTATCTGAACTGGACGAAGCTATTTCATGGGTTAGTGCGAAAACTTAAAATGTTTGCAGATCGTTTATAAGGAAAAAGAATAAGGTTTCCGCTCGAATGCTGTCTAAGCTTAGGGAGACTGAAAAAGCCCGCAAACCTTAAAAGACATTCTCTGCGAAAATCTTCTTTTTTTTCTGCTGGGTGCTTATCTGTACGATGCCATCTGTATTCTGCACGATTTGTATGCATCATCCCGACATGACATTAAACATACATCGAAAGCCTGCAAATAAACACCCTGCAACAAACGGTCAACCAAGTATCTGCGCCATGGCCGGATAACCACCCCGGCTATCCGAAATTTTCATAAAGTGCGACCTTACATGATACTGTCCAACCCTCTTTTCAAACCTTTAAACGACCCAACCTCCCGAATCGCCAGCAATGCGCCATCCACATAAGGCGCTGCACTGCTTCCCGCTTCATGTTTTATCGTGAGCTTCTCATCCGTTTTCCCGAAAATAGCCTCCAGTGAAATCACATAACCCGGCAGCCTTACCGCATGAACCTGTGTCCCATTAATCGTTGCTCCCCTGGTTTCTTTAATCCCTTTCGTATCCTCAACAGCAATCGTATGGACCGGCTTTCCAACCTGTGAGAGCTTATAAGCCAATTCTAATGCACTTCCGCTGGGCGAATCCGGTTTTTGATCACTCGCATAATCAATGATTTCCCATTGCGGCATATACTTAGCCGCCATTTGCGCAAACTTATTCAGTAAAACCACACTAATAGCAAAATTTCCAACTGCAAGAACAGACTGTTGATTTTGATTTGCAAGCGTCTCGATTTCTTGGTAATCCTGATCAGACAATCCGGAAGTTCCAACAACCACATTCACCTGATGTTTAAGCGCCACCATAATCTGATGCTTGGCAGCATCTGCTTTAGTATAATCCACCAAAACATCATAAGTAACCTTCAAAGAGTCTTCTATAGTACCGAAAACAGGTATGGATTCCCCATCTGGCAAATCCAGTAAGTCGCTGAGCTCCCTATTCGCACCAGAACGGGAAATACCACAAACCAGTTCCAGGTCTTCCGTTAAAACAATACCCTTGCAAAGGGCAGAGCCCGCCCAGCCGGTTGCACCTGCAACACAAACCCGGATTTTTCTTTTTGTAGCCATATTTTTTTGAAGATATAATTTAAAATGAAACCAGCGTGAAACCCGCAAAGTTTAAGCCAGCAATCATCACCTTAGCTACATGCACCATGCCCGGATACCCGTCCCGCCTATGCATTACGCTCAGAAAATTTTGAATACTCCCAGCGGGCCTTCTGTGTTCGAACTTTTTCAGCAAGAATATGTAGCCGCAGAGGAGCTATCCGAAATTTTCATATATTTAATAAATTCAATAACTTGTAGTCATTATGGTCAACTACAGTACCTGTCCCGACAATGAATTGGTTCTCTTCCTAAAAGAAGGGAACGATGCTGCATTTAGGGAAATTTACCTTCGGTACGATAAATTACTGTATTTGTACGCCTATAAAAAACTAAGAAACAGGGAAGAAGCAAAAGATGTGGTGCAGGATGTTTTTACCTGGTTGCTGAACAACCGGACCGAAATCTGTTTGACAGGGAGCTTATCGGGCTATCTTTACAAAGCTGTACTGCATAAGATCTTTGATATTTTTAAACATAAAGGCATCATTCGGAAATATGCCGAAAGCGGGGAGCATCACATCGAAATCAATTCTACAGAAACAGACTA
>NZ_QAIL01000052.1 GCF_003061025.1 Pedobacter sp. HMWF019
ATAAAAAGCCGTCTCAACAGATTTGTTAATGCGGCTAATATCAATAGTGATTGAATTAAATTTTTTTGTTTTTAAAAAATCCTCTTTGATATTTTTTTGCAAAAAAAAATGGGGTTGCCTATGACAACCCCATAAAATACTCTTACTAAGATCTTCTTACTTAGTGGTCTGCCACCAAACAGGAACGGTTACAGCCACCGTTCCAGGATAGTTTTGATTAGTTGTTGCTTCGCTATCTGCATATACAAATCTTTGCGGCATAAGCGTTCCACCCAAAAGAGAAGCTTTAGAAGGAACAAGAAAATTTGGATATCCGGTTCTTCTGTATTCAGTCCAGGCCTCAAACCCCTGAAAACCACACATAGCAAAATACTTTTGCGTAATAATAATCTGGGTTTTAGCTTCCGGCGTTGCAGCAGCAGTTAATGCTGTCAATCCATAAGGAATCGTCGCCTGATTATAATAACTTACAGCATCAGAAACCTGTAATCCTACAGCCACAAAACTTGCCTCAATACCCGCTTTAAACAGAGTAGTTACATCCCCTGTTCCACCCAGACTTCTTGCAGCAGCCTCTGCCTGAAGGAATTTACTCTCCGATAAAGACATCAACTTCACAGGTACCACAGCAGAAGCCGGATTATTTGGATTTGCTCCAACCGTCACGCTTGGCTGTGAAACTGTTTTATTTAAGTTAGCAAGATAACTCCCTTGTGGGATCGAAGTAATAATATGAGAATTGTTTTTTAGTGAATCATAATATTTAAACTGTCTTTGATCATTACTTGCTTTAAATGCGTCAACAGCTGATGAACTCGCTACTAGATTCGGCGTTTTATTGAGTGCCACCATCTCGTTATAAAGCGGATTCTCATTTCCCCCAACGCTACTGTATTGAATAGAAGCATCCTGATTCAAAAACGTAGGATTACCGGCATAAATAGCCATAATTCCGGCCTTAGCCCTAGCCTGATCTTTATAAGAGATTCTTAAATAGGCTCTAAGTTTCAATGTATTACCAAAAGCAGCCCATTTGTCTAAATCACCTTGAAAGATTACGTCCTGATTTCCCGGGTTATTCGAAGTTGTCGTCTTCAGCAATGCGAGTCCTTTATCAATATAGTTAAAGATACTATCATATACCAAAGATTGGGCCTCATACTTTGGACTTCTAAACTCTACTCCCTGCAAAGCCTGACTTAATGGAACATCTCCGAAACCATCCGTTGCCAATTGAAAACCATAAGCTTTCAAAATATACGCCATGCCCTTAGTTTGTTCCGTATTAGGAGTTTTATTGTTAATGATCAATTGCGCATTTCCCAGGATACTTCTGTAAATTCCCCGCCATGAAACATCAAAATTGGTTCCTTTCTGACCGTATTGGTCAATAATCTTATACTGAGGTGCATTCGGATTTTGTGTCCAATATTGCGCATAAAAATTTCCATTAATCTGGAAAGAATTACCAACAATCTGACCAACAGCAAGCTCTACAGTAGGCAAAAGCAGATCAGGCGTAGTACTCTCCGGGTTATTTGGATTTTGATTGATGTCTAAGAATTTCTTGCAACTACTGAATCCCACAGCAAAGACAAGAGCTAATATTAGCAATTTCTTAGGGTTAATAATATCTTTTGTTCTCATGATGATAGAGTTATTTTTTTAGAATGAAACTTTTAGGTTGATGCCATAATTACGTACAGAAGGCTGCGCAGTAAAATCGAATCCTTGTGCATTTCCAGCACCAGAAGAATTAATCTCAGGATCAGCAAACTTATTTTCTTTCGCTGTCCAGATAAACAGGTTGTTACCATAGATACCTACTGTTAATGCACCAAAGGGACTGCGTCTTAACTGATCTTTTGTAAAAGTATAGGAAAGAGCAGCTGAACGTACTTTTACATAAGAAGCATCAATTACATTCACTCCATCGTTCACTCCAACACCAGCATACAAATCCTGTTTATTATAAGTAACAGATGTATTTGGCACCAAAACTCCCTGGCTATTACGATAAACAGAATTCGGGAAAATCACCCCGATTCTATCTCCTCCTGTCTCCAGCGAAGTTCCCACAAATCCAGTAATATCTTTTGTTCTGGAGTAGAATTTCCCTCCTTGTTTGGTATCAAAAAGGATGTTAAAATTAAGTTGTTTGTAGCGAATGTTTGTCCCCCATGAAGCTTGATATTTAGGATTATAACTACCCAGATACTGTGCTTCAGCAGTTGCCAGAGGACGACCACTCGTAGCACTAACAATCGTTCTTCCCTGATCATCAGTCTGATTAGTCACCCCATAAAATTCTCCATAAGGTCTGCCAACAGCCGCAACAATTGACATCCCGGAGTATCCACCTACTGAAACCTGATCAACTCCAGGCAATAATGAAATTACCTTACTATTATTCTTCGTATAGGTTCCAAATAATTCCCACGTTACATCTGTTGTTTTAACAACGCTTCCTCTTAAACTTAACTCAACCCCCTTGTTTTGAATTTCTCCAGCATTGATATATGCGAAATTATATCCTGTTGATCCAGGAATAGGAACAGGTAAAATCTGATCTTTAGAACTATTTTTATAATAGCTAAAATCAACCGAGGCTCGTCCCTGTAAGAAGCCCAACTCTGTACCAACTTCAAATGAACTTGTTTTTTCAGGCTTTAAATTAGCATTTGCAATAGTACTACTTGCCATTAAACCAGCAACATTACCAAAAGGCAGGGTTGTACTTCCAAAGCTAGCCAAAATATTACCTCTTAAATATGTGTCAATCAGAAGATAGGGATCTGTATCATTACCTACCTGGGCCCAGCTTGCTCTCAATTTACCATAGCTTAGGATATCAGCGACAGAAGATTCTTTTAACAATTCAGAAAAGACAAAAGACCCACTTACACTTGGATAGAAGAATGAATTGTTTTGAGTTGGCAAAGTTGAAGACCAGTCATTTCTTGCGGTTGCCTCCAGAAATAAATAATTTTTATAAGACAAGTTCAGGTCAGCATACAGGCCAAACAACCTTTTCTTGCTAAGAAGATCCGTAATGTTATTGAGCGGTCCATTACTATTCCCCAAATTATACCATCCTGGAACGACCAAACCTCCAGATGAATTCGTTGCTGTTTCATTGGAATTGGTTTGTCTTTGACGAATATTATTTCCCAACATTAATGATCCCTGGAAATCATCGTTAAATTTATGGGTCGCCGTAACCATCAAATCATGAGTAAATTCTGTTACATTATACTGATCAATTTCATAAGATCCATTACTAGTACGAGCATTATCTACAGGATCATAGTTTCCTGCCTCATCAGCAGGTTTATAATTGTATTTTGGTTGTAATAATCTCCTTCTGTCAGAGTAGGTATCAATACCAACCCTCTCTTTTACACTTAACCAGCTTAATGGCTTGTATTCCAGGTTAAAATTTCCCGTTACACGACTAACATCGTCAAAATTGTCTGAATTTGCCAAAATCCAATATGGGTTTTGAGTGTATGCACCGTAATAACCATATAGGTCTGGATGTGCCACACCATTTACATCAGTATAACCATACCCATAATATTTATTGCTCAAGTCTTTTAACTGAGTAACAGGAATATCCCTTGGCGTCTGCAATAAGTTATTATAGATGGAAAGATCTCCCTGTCCTGTCCCAACTTGATTTGCATTTATTTTAGAGTAGTTGAAACTGATACCAGCAGTAAATTTTTTGCTCAGTTCAGTTGTACCATTAAATCTTACGCCATATTTATTATAGACATCCTTATTTCCAGGAAAAATCCCGTTGGAATTTAAAGCATTTAATCCTAAGTAAAAAGTAGATTTTTCACCTCCACCAGAGAAGCTAAGGTTATTGTCTGTCGCAAATCCCGTAGTGAAGAAATCCTTAATATTATTCTTAACTGCCGAGTAAGGTTTTGTTAACTGAACACCATCAATTTTCTGTCCCCAAGGTTGTACGACCCCCGTAAAAGGACCACCCCAGCTACCATTCTCTCTAGGATCGTTAAAATAAGTAACTGTTCCATCATCGGCAATATCCTCATAATAACCCTGTCCGTATTGATTTTGAAAATCAGGCAGTTTTAAGATAGAAGAAAAAGTATTAGAGGTATTAAACGTGATGGCCATTTTATCCGAGTTCTTTTTACCACTTTTTGTAGTATAAATCAATGCACCATTGGAAGCACGGGATCCGTAAAGTGCGGCTGCCGCTGGTCCCTTTAACACCGTAACAGACTCAATATCATCCGGCGAAATATCATTACCTCTGTTTCCGAAATCTGTAGAAGACAGCGCATCTCCCCCAATAATACTGGAGTTATCTATTGGAACACCGTCAATTACGATCAGAGCCTGATTAGAACCAGCAATAGAAGATCCGCCACGAAGCACAACTCTTGAAGAACTACCAGGTGTACCTGAAGTAGAAGTAATGTTAACCCCTGCTACTTTACCCGCCAGTGCATTCAAAACACTAGGGCTTCCTCCCTGGGTTAATTCATCATTTTTCACAACCGGAGCAGAATAGCCTAAAGTCCTCTTCTCTCTTGTAATCGCATTTGCAGTAACAACAACTTCACCAAGCGTCTTTGAATCTGTTATTAAAGCTACATTAATCACACTTCCAGCACCGATTGTCACATTTTGAGGAAGATATCCAATTGAAGAGAATTCAATTGTGGTTGATCCTGCGGGTACTTTTACAGAATATTCTCCGTTTGTACCGGTTAAAGTACCTCCTTGTGTCCCCTTTATTCTCACGGAGACCCCTGGCAAAGGAAGACCATCGTCTTTTCCTTTCACAGTACCAGTTATTGTTCTGTCTTGAGCCATTGCAGCTACTGCAATGAACAGGAACAAGAACAAACTTAGTATAAGTTTTTTCATAAATAAAAATTTAGGTTATGTATAATAATATTTAAAGTTACCAAATTGTAATTCACAAATACCAATTTATTTCAATAGTCACTACCTATTTAGCCTGTTAACAATAAATTTGTTACTCAATCCTTGTTTATTGTAAAATAACAAATCAAAAAAGGCGCCCAATATTCTTGGACGCCTTTTCTCATTAACTTACAATTTAATGAAATAAAACATTTTCAATATTCATCGTACTACTTACTGCACATCCCACCACACCCGTTTTGTCAAACTGGTGTTTTTAGGCGAATTGGAATTGTTCCTTTGTTCGCCAGAAGGATAAGGCAAACTTCTCGGCAATGCTCCACCCAAGGCACTTCCTGCTGGTGCAACCAATGCTGGTATTCCAGTTCTTCTCCAATCGGTCCAAACTTCCGGACTTAAAAACAAAGCAATGTATTTCTGCGTCATAATATCCGCTAATGCAATAGTACCGGCAGTCTTGCTTACCGTTGCCGCATATGCTGTACTACTTATAGTTCTCTGCAAATTAGCTGTAACAGCCGCATTATAAGCTGTTGCCGCTGCTGCTTTATTAGGAGATGCCTTTTGAAAATTACATTCTGCTTCAATAAATTTAAGCTCATCATATGACAACAGTACAACAGATGAAGATGGACTTCCGTATAAAGTACCTAATCCACCATCTCCATCACTGTAGACATCCAGCCTCGGATCTGCCGCTGCAGTCATTAAATCATAAATAAATCCAGTAAAAACAATATCACCACGCTGATCATTAAACTGAAACCAAGGGTTTTGTGTAGGCAAACTCGTACCGGCAAAAGGCACTAAAGCGCCCTCACCTGGCTGAAAGCCACTTGCAACTTCAGCTAAGGCTTTATCATAATAAGAGGCATCTCTTTTAGCCAGGTGTAAATAGAATTTTGCCCTTAAAGAATGTGCAAACCTCAGCCATTTTGTTAAATCTCCCTTAAACAAAAAATCCTCAGCGCCTGGTTGAAAAGCACTTCCATCAGAAGTTCCCAAACTTGTAATGGCGTCACTAAGCAGCTGATCGATTGCAGTATAAACTTGCTGCTGCGTATCATACTTTGGTTGCAAATTGGCAAGCCCCTGAAAAGCCTGGCTATACGGAACATCTCCCCAAAGATCGGTTGTCAGGCCAAGGTTATTGGCCATCATGATCTTTGCAACGGCAGCATAATGGCCTTGCTTTAAACTATTCGCAACATTAATCATTGCATAAGTATTGTTCATAATACCACCACCATATAAGCCGGTAGTCCACATATTGTCTACGTCATCTGCCGATACAGCATAACGGTTTGCGGAGAAGGACTGATTCGCATCACCTGTTGTCTGCTGCATAAAAATAGAGACAAATCTGGATGCATCTCCTCCCCATTCATAGCCTGTAGATGCAATAATACCCGGCAAAAGACTAGACGGGACCGGGTTCTTTAATTGAGAGGGATCGTCATTGATCCCATTATAAAAATATCCTTTTTTACAAGAGGTCATCAAACTTACCGTTCCGATAAGCAAGATCAACCCAACTCTTGTTATTCTATGTATATTCAAAAATTTCATATTCTTTATTTTTAAGATAGATTAGAACTTGAATTTCAGGTTTAGACCATAGCTTGAGGTCCCTGGGTTATTAAAATAGTCCATTCCTTGTGAGCTGGTTGCCCCAGTTAAACTCGTTTCAGGATCTATTCCATGGTAAGGTGTCCAAATGATAATATTTCTTGCAAATACCCCAGCGGTCAGCCCCTTAACAAAAGGATTATCCTTTCTCTTTGTTAAAAGTTTTCCAAAATTATAAGAGAGAGAAACTTCCCTTAACTTTATATAAGATGCATCCTCTATAAAAGCCTCATTTAAATTACCAAATCCACCTCCGTCACCCAAATACCATGCTTCATTCAAAGGAACGCTTTTTGAGTTCGCAGAACCAGCACCTGCCACTTCATTCCCACTCGAATCAAAGTGAACCAAATCCCCATTTGCATTCAAGTGACCAGATACACCAGGAAATACGGTATTTGTATTTCTATTGTTGGTCAGATCTGATGTACCAATCGCAGCTAATGAGCCACGGGTACCATTCCAAAGATCTCCTTTAAATTTCCAGTCAATCAAAGTATATAAAGACAATCCTTTATAGGTAAACGTATTCCCAAAGCCCATTAAAAATTTAGGATTGGGATTTCCTATCTCCTTCTGGACATTTGTATTGGTTATAGGATATCCAACATTGTCCCGATCATCTATCACTATGTTACCGCTATTATCTCTGGTATATCCATAGCCATAAATGATACCAGCAGGCATATTGGGTAACTGAGCAATAACAGTACCCGTAAACCCATTCAATGTAATTTGGTTTACTCCTGGCGCTAAAGACAGCACCTTACTTCTATTCATGCTAAAATTCAGAAAAGAATTCCATTCAAAATCCGTATTTTTAATCGGAGTACCATTAACTTGTATCTCCAAACCTTTATTTCTTATCGAACCAGAATTCAGCGTCACGTATTGATAGCCAGAAGATCCCGGCACCGGTGCCTGAACAATCAAATCCTTACCTTTGCTATAATACCCTGTAACATCCAAACCTAAGCGATTACCGAAGAACTGCAATTGGGTTCCCAACTCGTATGCCGTTGTTTTTTCTGGTTTCAAATCCGGATTACCCAGTACATTATTCAAACCAAACGAACCATAACCATTTGAAGGAAAGGAAATACCACTGGTATAACCATCAGGAAATGTAGTAGGTACATAATAAGAATTTAACAGGAAAGGCCCTGGATCTTTACCCACTTGCGCAATTGATGCCCTTAATTTACCCATGCTAAGAACCCCTCCTTTTACACCATCCAGTTCGCTAAACACAAAGCTCAAATTTGCTGATGGATAAAAGAAGGAATTTTTTCCTTTTGGTAACGATGAAGTCCAGTCATTTCGGCCTGTAGTTTCCAGGAACAACATATTATTGTAGGATAAATTCAAATCGTAATAAATCCCTCCTTTTCTGTAAGGTGTAACAAAGTTTGCCGATTTCAAGGTACTCGCATTATAAATATTATCGAATCCTGGCGCAATCAGTCCATCCCCCTGAACATATAGTTCATCCATTTTTCTATTGTAAAGGTTACCCCCAACTTTTCCATCAAAACGCCAGCTGTCGTTAATTACCTTAGTATAACTGAAGATCAAATCCTGATTTATGCTTCTATAAGTATAGCGATCATCGAATATTCTACCACCAGAATAAGCACCGGATTGTATTTCATAATATTGATGGCGATTGTCATTGTATGTATCCAAACCCGCCCGATAAGTTGCACTAAATCCATCTCCAATCGTATAATCCAGCTGCAAATTACCCATAAGCCTATTTAAAAGCGTTGAATACGGATTTTTATTTATTGTCCAGTACGGATTATCATAAATTCCATTCCTGTAAGATCTTTGTAATCCGTCGCTAAATAGGTAAGCCTTAGGATCACTTGCATCCGTTGCACCGTTGGAGTTGTCAAAAGAGATTGGGGTTCTGGTTAAACCCAACATAATACCAGATAGATTGCTTCCCTGTTGTGGCATATTCCCATTGCTGGTGATATATGTCATCGTTGTCGAAATCTTTAATTTCTCGGAAAGTTTCAAATCACCGGCAAAAGTAACCGAGGTTCTCTGAAAATTCTGCAATGGGACAATAGAATTAGCATATGAGTTGCTCACAGAAGCTCTATAGGTTGCAATATCATTACCCCCACTTACTGCAACTGAATTGTTAAAAGTGGCTCCGGTTCTAAAAAAGTTGTTTATATTATCATACGGCACAAAAGGAATTTTTGCTGATGCACTACTCCTGCCTACAATATCCCCATGCTGATCATATTCATTAGGAATTCCATTCCAGGAAAGCGTATCTGCTTTCGCTCCCCACGAGTAACGATTAGTGGAAGAAAAAGGAGCAATCACTCCTCCAGATCCTTTAACCCACTGGTTTTGCAGTTTCGGCAGGCGATTCACTTTATCAAAAGAAACACCTGTATTAAAATCTACTTGCACCTTACCCGCTTTTCCTCTTTTAGTCGTAATTACGATGGCTCCATTTGCCGCGTCAATCCCATAAATTGCGGCTGCAGCCGGACCTTTTAAAACGGTAATGCTTTCAATATCACTTGGGTCAATATCTGCACCCCTGTTAGAATTAGATGCCCCTTGCAAGAGATTATTCTTGGCGTCTGATGGATCTCCCGAATAGTTCTGTGAATTATCAATTGGACTACCATCAATCACAAATAAGGGCTGGTTATTTCCTGTTAATGAATTGGATCCTCTCAGTTGGATATAACTTGAAGATCCAGGTGTGCCAGATGAAGAGGTTACCTGTACACCAGCAATCTTACCAGAAAGAGATTTCAGCACATCACCCTGATCCGCTTTGGTCAGGTCATCCCCTTTAACACTTTGTGCAGAGTAACCAAGAGCCCTTGTTTCTCTCTTAATACCCAGTGCCGTTACCACAACCTCAGACAGACTTTTAGAATCCGAAACTAAAGTTGCATTGATCACTGACTGTGACCCTATTGGCAATGTTTGTGTAAGAAAACCCAGGTAAGAAAATTCAAGAGCCGTTGCCCCGGATGGAACCTGGACCTGGTATTTACCATCCGATCCGGTTACCGCACCTCCCGGCGCACCTTTAATTTTCACGGTGACGCCGGGTAAAGGGAGGCCATCATCCCCTTTTACACTGCCGGTGATGGTTCTATTCTGTCCCATAGCAGCTACTGCTACAAACAGAAATACGAACAAACTCAGTATAAGTTTTTTCATAAGTAAATAAATTTAGGTGAATAATATTTGAGGCGCTAAAATTATGCTTGCATATTAATATCGCCCCACCTAAATTTACGGAATAATATTTCGAATAAAAAAATATTACAACAACTTAATTTCTAATTCATTAAAAAAACAGCATTTGTAAATAACTGCTTCCCGCTTTCCCAAAATAATCTAAACAAAACATCACTCCCCAGGTACACTACACTACCTTTACCTATTGGCTGCACGCCCAGCAGAAGACCGTTCTCCAATTTCCGTTGCACATTCTTGCCCGCTAAACCGGCCACATATCCGCCAGGTTTTAACATTCCCACATTCCAGCCTTCTGTTAACGGCTCATAAATTTTATCCTCAGTCATTAACATATAGTAATGATCCAGTCCCCAGCTCATCGGATGTGCCTTATCCAGGTTAACTTTATATATAGCACCAGGAATCGCATCATCAAAATCATCCTTTTCTCTATCCTTATAAGTATGCAGTTTCTTCTTATCCACTTTCACCACGTCTTCCTTCTTTTTAATCTCAAAAGGTTTTTTATCCGCAAAAGCAGCAATTGCCCCCTCCATCAAAATCAGTTTACCTCCATTATCTACCCAATCGTCCAGTTTTTCATGTAAATCTTTCGGATAATTACCATCCGGAAGCACCAATACATTGATCTTGTTCAGATCCAGATCACCAAGATTTTGCACACCAATCATCGATACCGGATACTTTAACTCCTGATCAAAAAAGGCCCAGACCTCACCAACAGCAAGGGATGCCGTTTCCGGTCCCGAAACAATCCCCACCTTAGGTACCGTCAACAACGTATACGCCGAAGACCCAAAATCCCTTCCCTTATCTACAAAACCACTCATTACATACCTCAGTTGAACCCCAAACTGATCGGCAATTGCTTCTATTCTGGCACCCGCCTGAGGGAAAATTTTCTCATTTTCTCTCCTGTATACCAATAAAGTTCCCGGCTTATAGCTCTGGCCCTCCGAAGTAAATGCCTCCTCAGCCACCCGCACCTTAATCCCAGATCGCTGTAAAGCCATCAACACCTGCGCATCTTCCATAGAATTCCAGGAAAAAGCCCAGGCATAAGGATCTCTTACTACTTTTCTGGCAACCGTCGCTTCAGCCAGATCTGCATAACTCCCTTTTATCGGCTCTTTCAGTGCATATGCAGTTAAACCGTAAGCATAAGGCAATGCCCAGGCCGTAATATCATAGGTATTAGAATCCGTCACCACTGTAGAAGGTTCAAACAATACACTCGCCAGTACCGCCTTTGGCTGATGCAAATTCAACACCAGATCATTTCGCTCCAGCTTAAAATTCCCTGCTTTACGGGTTTCAAAATTAAAACCACTCAACTGCTGCGTTCCCCCAAAAGAAAACTCAATCTGATTTTTAGCCAGTAAGCCGGCCAACTTCTTTAATCTTGGCAGGTTATCCGCTTTCACCACATAAGTCTGATAATTTCCCGGAGGCGAAGCAACCGAACGCTCAAAATAAGCAGCAAATTCTGTTAACAACCTTTCTTTATGTGTAGAAACCGACTCCAAAGTCGCCATACTCGTGGTAAAATGGTGTGCTATCCTATCTTTCAGGGTTAAGGTATCCTTATCTACAGTCAGCACAGCCAAACCAGCATTAATGCCCCCCTGTTCATAGGTCATTCCAATCGCTCCATTATATAAAGGATAGGTATCCCCATAAGAAGGATATAACAAATCAAAACGTTCTTTGGTAAAATACTGCCAGCCGTTTTGATCAAAATACTTTGCATTGTTTTTTCCAGCAATGACCTGGAACTCCCTTTGCCAGGAATTGATGTCCTGATGAACTGGTTCTGCTGCCGGCGCAAAATAATAAGGTTCATTATAGCTCTGTTCATGAAAATCTACATGCACTTCCGGCATCCAATCCTGGTACAAGGCCAAACGCTGCTGCGTCTCTACTTGTGTCTGCCAGGCCCAATCCCGGTTCAAATCAAAATAATAATGATTTGAACGCCCTCTTGGCCAGGGCTCCATATGTTCCCTTGCTTCCGGATCAGCATTAGGAACACTTCCCACCACCGAATTAAAAAAATTCACATACCTGTCACGGCCATCCGGATTCAAACAAGGATCTATAACAACCACTGTATTGCTCAACCATTGCTTTACATTTGGCGCGGTACCTTCGGCCAAAGTATATAAGGTCTTCATAGAAGTTTCCGTAGAACTGGCTTCATTGCCGTGCACATTATAACTCAGCCAAAGCACCACAGGCTGTTTTGCCAGTTCAAAATTCCTTTTGCCGGCCTTACTCATCAGCAGGTTATTTTTCCGGATTTCCTCCAGCCTGCCCATGTTATTTTCAGAAGAAACCACGGCCACGAGCAGCTCTTTTCCCTCATTTGACTTGCCATAAGAGATCAACTTTATATTCTTATGCACGGAAGCCACATACTTAAAATAATCCACCACCTTTTGATGCGGTGTAAAATGACTGCCCAGTTTATAGCCTAAATAATCATCGGGCGATTTGGTTTGCGCCTGAACTGAAACCATTGTGCCAGCCAGTAAAAGAGAGAGAAAAAGATACTTCATAAGAATAAATATACTCCAAAATACTAAAGATAATTTTTTGTTTGTGATCCATAGTGTAATTTTACCTATACATTCAATTCTTTTTAACCCGCATGTCAAACATCGAATCTCTTTATCAGCACTATTTAACACACAGAACCATTTCTACCGACACCAGGAACATCACCAGGGGCTGCCTGTTTTTTGCCTTAAAGGGAGAACACTTTGACGCCAATACCTTTGCTCAACAAGCCCTGGAACAAGGTGCCGCCTATGCCATCATAGACAATCCGAGCTACCAGCTCAATGCACAATGTATTTTAGTAGAAGATGTTCTGACCACCTTGCAGGAGTTGTCCAAACACCACCGCCAGCAATTGAACATACCAGTCATCGGCCTAACCGGCAGTAACGGAAAAACCACAACCAAAGAATTGATCAATGCCGTACTCAGCCAGAAATACAAAACCTTTGCCACCAAAGGCAATTTAAATAACCATATAGGTGTTCCGCTATCTCTGCTCTCTATCCATGACGAAATAGAAATTGCCGTTATAGAAATGGGTGCCAACCACCAGAAAGAAATTGAGTTCTTATGCACACTGTCCCAGCCTACCCATGGCATGATCACCAATGTAGGCATGGCGCATCTGGATGGATTTGGTGGTTTCGAAGGTGTTAAAAAAGGAAAGGCAGAACTGTACGCCTATCTGAAACAACACGATGGCTATGCCTTCATCAACCACAACAATTCATATTTAATGGAGATGAGCGACACAGCAGGCCTGAATAAAATAGTTTACTACGGCACCACAGCCGGCACAGAAACCAACAACTCGGTTTCTGGTACTCTAATTAAAGCAGATCCTTTCATTGAGATCAGCTGGGTGGGACAAAATACCCCTGCACAACAGCAAAATGTAAAAGCAAACCTCACTGGCGCCTACAATTTCGAAAATATACTAGCAGCCATTTGCATAGGACAGTTTTTTGAACTTGATGCAACAGCAATCAATAATGGCCTGGCCAATTATTTCCCAAGCAACAACCGCTCACAACTCACCAAAACAGAATCCAACACCGTTATCTGCGATTTTTACAATGCCAATCCAAGCAGTATGTCTGCTGCCCTGACCAATATAAAAGGTCTGTCTGCAGAAAACAAGGTGGCCATAATAGGTGATATGTTTGAACTCGGGCCAGAATCGCTTGAACAACATGACCTGATTGCCGCAAAAGCAGAACAAGCGGGATTAAACACCTTAGTCTTTATAGGGAAAGATTTCTATGCTTATAAAGACAAATACAAAGGACAGTTCTTTACGACACCCCAGGAAGCCCGTGAATTTTTACAAGCGAATCCGGTAAAAAACAGCCTGGTTTTATTGAAAGGATCAAGAGGGATGGCACTGGAACAATTAATGCCTTTGCTATAATTTTTTACCATCCCTCTCTACTTATTATAAACAGAATAATTTCAAGCATCAAAATCAACAGAAGCTTGATTTACTAATTTACATCAATAACCAAACAACTACTTAATGGATTATCATCATAATGCACTCTGAGGGTTTGTTCAAAGAATTTGAGATAAGAATGGACCTCCTCATAAAAAACCCTTTCCCCCATCGTTAACCGTATAGCAGATGCACGTACAGGAATCATTTTATCATCCACAGACGTCATATGCTCCACCCGATCATGACCAAAAACACGATTAAAGCTCTCACTCAGAAACTGAAACAGTTCCGGAATAGCCGGCCAGTTCTCCAGAAAAGATAAAATAGACCCACAATACTCCTCTAAATAATTCGGGTTAGCCTTACAAGCATCCCTATAATATTC
>NZ_QAIL01000483.1 GCF_003061025.1 Pedobacter sp. HMWF019
GCCATACATTGTTGTATGCAATGTCGCGGTCGGTTTCTGCCCGGTTCAGGGTATATAAGGCCTGGGTTAAATCCACCATCGTGGTGAGACCATTTTTATATAAAGTACTTTTTTGCAGATAAGCATCTGAGGCCGCCTTGACCTGGATCGGTGCCTCCTTATAATTGTCTATCGCATTTTTCAGCTTCGTATCTGATAAAGCCAGTTGTGCCTGCAATTGTTTGTTCACCAGTTCGTACTCGTCCTGAAGACCTCTGGAAATGTACTCCTGTGCCCTAACCTGTGGCTGAGTACGAGCGATAGCGGTTAAGTTCCAGACCATCCCAACACCAAAAAGGTAGTTGCCACGGGTAGGGTTCACCCCATCGGCATAACTTTGGGTAAAAGCCGTCTGGTTCTGTGCATAGGCAGAACTGAAGCCTGAACCTCTGCCCTGCATCACACCAAAAAGAGAAAAGGTAGGATAATAGGATCGTTTATAATAATTTGTTTGTTCATTGCTCACCTCTACCCTGTTTTTATAGTAGTTTAAAATTGGGTGGTTGCCCTTGATCAGTGTATCTGCTCCGTATTGTGCCGGAATCCGGGTAATGGAAGTCGTATCTATAGTAAAGTTAACCGCAGTGATCCCCATCAGCACGCCAAGCTTATTGGCCTGCTCCTGTTCCAGATCTTTAGCTTTGGTTAAAGAGATCCGGGCATTGGATACTTCTGCCTTGGCCAGAGAAGAGTCTACACCGGCAATTAAACCATTCTTTGCACGCAACACAGCCGTATTTTGAAACACCAGCGCCCGCTCCAGGTTTCTCTTCTGGGATAAAGTTAATCGCTGAGCCGCCAGCAAATTTAAATAGGCTGCAGAGACCCTGATTTCCTGCTGGAACCGCTCCTGCTCCAGATCCTTTTTATCCCGGTTCAATACCGTCTGGGCAACTTTGATCTTTTCTTTAATCCTTCCGAAAGTAAAAAAATCCCAATTGACATTGGCCAGGTAAAGTGAGCCAAAAGCAGCATTCCAGTTCTGTTTGTCCAATGCAGGGCCTGAGGAGGCTACTGCTAAACCACCCAAACCATAGGATGGTCCGTTCTGACCATTGATCGTTCCATAGTCATTTTGTGCCGATAGACTCAGGTTTGGCAAATAATCCCTTTTACTTTGCTTCACAGATTCTTCTGAAGCATGGACATAATTACCTTTGGCTTTCAGCAGATCATAATTGGTCAGTGCGGTGTTTACCGCCTCCTTTAAACTCAGGGTTTGTGCATTTAAAATCCCCGCGCCAATAAAAAGGAAATAAAATAGAAATAAAACAAATGATTTTACGCTAAGCATAGTGTGTATTTTACACTGCAAATTTATTCCGAAGGCATAAATTCAAAGTATGTGCTTCAAATCAATAATTATTTGAATCAAATAATTTGAACAAGAACTCATACTTTACTTTTCTATTACAATTATGTCCATACGGTATTTAAATGCCCTATTTCTTATGCCTACTTTTATCCCCATGAAGGATATCGAGAAAAAAGAGGACCTCGAATTACTGGTAAATGCATTTTACACCAAGGCGCTGGAAGATGAGGTAATCGGGCCGGTTTTTAAAGCAGCCAATTTTTCTTTGATGCAGCATATTCCGGTCATGGTCTCCTTTTGGGAAACCATTTTATTTGATGTGCATACTTACAATGGAAACCCCATGCTTAAACACATCCAAATAAACCAGTTAATCCCTTTAAAACCAGAACACTTCCAATGCTGGTTAGCGCTTTGGGAAGAGGTACTAAAAACCCATTTTACGGGAGCGAGAGTAGAAGAAGCTTTAAAACGGGCAGCCTCTATTGCTCAAATGATGCAAATTAAAATTTCCAGAAGGCTTTAACCTATTCTTAGGAGTTACTAGCCATACAACTATACCATCTGTCATATAAGTCCTGTATAATTACCTCTAAAACACATATAAAGCACTGATAAAGTATCTGGTTGGATTATCCTTGCTTTATCCTTGGGTTATCCTTTCCTTATCCTTGATATATCTAAATGATAACATAACGATAAGTAAAGGATAAGGAGATGATGACAATAGGATAAATTTATCTGGTACTTTATCTGTACTTTATACGTAATTACTCCATATTTACGAGCAGTCAGATGTAGCTCAATAGTAATCCTTTCTTTTCTATTGCCCTTTAATAATTATGAATTTTCATCTTTAATTAGACGGCTTAACTGTATTTTAGTAAAAAAACAAAATAAACAGATGAAAACAACCTTAAAAGCATCCCTTCTTGTGCTTCTTGCAGTATCCCTAAATGCTGAACTTAAGGCACAAGGTGTAAAAA
>NZ_QAIL01000484.1 GCF_003061025.1 Pedobacter sp. HMWF019
GGATTATATGTATGTGCTGATTGGCTTATTTGTACTTTGTGTCATTCTGTTCAGTTTAAGCAATAAGCTGGTTGGGTAGATTTTTCCCTCAGGTTATTTCGTGCTTCAAAAAAATAAATGCAGTTATTTGAAAAAATAATTAGCTAACTATTTGAAAATTAAGATTTCTTTCCTATTTTTGCCGTCCCTTAACGGGGATGTATATCCACCTTGAACGAAGCCCTACTGCTTCGATGGGTGTTAAATTAAAAATAGAAAATGTCAGGTATTATTGGAAAAAAAGTAGGAATGACCAGCATTTTCGACGCCGATGGTAAGAATATACCATGTACGGTGATCGAAGCTGGACCTTGTGTAGTTACACAGGTAAAGACCGAAGAGAAAGACGGTTACGTTTCAGTTCAATTGGGTTTCGACGAAGCCAAAGAAAAAAACACAACCAAGCCTCTTAAAGGCCACTTTGCGAAAGCAAGCACTACCCCAAAACGTAAACTCGTTGAATTTGAGCCGTTTGAAGAATCACTTAACTTAGGTGATACGGTAACGGTTAACATCTTTAACGAGGGTGATTTTGTGGATGTTGTTGGAACCTCTAAAGGTAAAGGTTTTCAAGGTGTTGTTAAACGCCACGGATTTGGTGGTGTTGGTGGTCAGACCCACGGTCAGCACAACAGGATGCGTGCACCAGGTTCATTAGGTGCGGCTTCATATCCAGCTCGTGTATTTAAAGGTATGCGTATGGCGGGAAGAATGGGTGGTGACAGAGTAAAAATTCAAAACTTACAGGTTTTGAAAGTTTATGCTGATCAAAACCTTGTGGTAGTTAGTGGTTCAATACCAGGAGCTAAAGGATCTTACGTAATCTTAGACAAGTAAGCAAGATGGAAGTTAAAGTATTAAACATTTCAGGAAAAGAGACAGGTGCCAAGGTGCAACTTCCTGAGTCGGTATTCGGTATTACGCCTGTTGATCACGCAATTTATTTAGATGTTAAGTTGTATTTAGCTAACCAACGTCAGGGAACGCATAAATCAAAACAACGTAATGAAATTGCAGGTTCAACCCGCAAATTATACAAACAAAAAGGTACTGGTGGTGCTCGCGCCGGAAGTATTAAATCTCCATTGTTCAATGGTGGTGGTCGTGTATTTGGTCCTCAGCCACGCGATTATAGTTTTAAACTGAACAAAAAGTTAAAAGTTCTTGCCCGTAAATCGGCTTTAACTTATAAAGCACAAGACAACAATATTGTAGTTTTGGAAGACTTTGCTTTTGATTCGATCAAAACTAAAAACTACATCAATTTAGTTAGCGCATTAAACTTGACTAACGAAAAAACTTTGTTGGTTTTACCTTCGCAAAATAACAATATCTATTTATCAAGCAGAAACATTCAGAAAGCGAAAGTAATCACTGCAGATCAGTTAAATACATATGATGTATTGAAT